>DAOLFO010000158.1:0-7256 GCA_035326305.1 Chitinophagaceae bacterium | reverse complement strand
TCATCATCCGGCGGGTGCAGGTCTATGGCTATATTGTTTGATTTGACAAAGCTGTACCAGTCGCAGCCGGCTTTACCGCATCCCGTTTTAAATTCGAGCTGCTGAATTTTTTGCCAGGTGCTTTCTATTTGCCCGGCCACGGTGGTCATATCCGCAGCGGTCACTACTATTTTATGCGTGATGTATTCATCATTTACCGGCTCAATAAAATCAAATTCCGTGCTGATGGCCTGCCAGTCATTGCTGCTGTCATTATCAAGCAATAATTTATAAAAAACAGCCTGCCGCCAGTAGTCACCACCTTGCGGGTTTTTGTCGTTTGGTGGCGCCAGCTTTTTCAGTGCGTTTTCATATTTGCCTGTTTTATAGTCCACCACGTTTGCCTGCTTGCCGGTAAATTCAATTTTGTCCAGCTTGCCATTTACCGGTACATGGCGTATGACAATATTGCGCAGCGCTTTTTCCACCACCACCACTTTGTTCCAGCGGTGGATGTGATAGTCGTAGTAAGCAGGCAATATTTTTGCGCCGTATTCCAGTCTTCGCTCATAGGCTTCGGGAGTAAAGGCTTCCCGGTTCCTGTACATGGAAAGCTGGTAGTCGGTGAGCAGCTCTTCTTTTGACGGGAAAATATTACCAGCCTCCCTCATTTTTTTAAAAAGCATTTCAACGGCATAATGTATGGCGCTGCCAAATGCCATGCTTTCATTTTTGGCTACCGGCACCCTTATCAGGTTTTCGTAGTAAAACCGCAGCGGGCAGTCAAGATAGTTGTTGAGATGGGTAACGCTGAGCGAATAATTTTTTAGCCGCTGGCGCAAAAATGATTCTTCCACTAATGCAATTTCCGGCCGGGCAGTTTCTTTAAAGCGGAGTTGCATATAATCGGTAAGCAAAGCTTCAGGCACTTGCTTTTCTGTAATGTGCAGGCCTGAGTTTTCAGTAATTTCTGTCACAAAGCTGCTCACCACCTGTGCTTTGTCAGCCGCATTTTTTACCGGGTAGGAAATATGCAGGTGCGTTTTGGCGCGGGTTATGGCTACATAAAAAAGCCGGCGGCTCTCTTCGAGCAGCGAAGCATTGTTGTGATTGCTGACGAGGTTATCCGGCAGTTTGTAAGTGCGGTTGTTCCCGGCATTTGTTTCGTCCCAGGTATCCTTTGTGGCCCCGGTGACAAAGACATGTGCGTATTCAGAGCCTTTGGAACCATGAGCAGTAATCATGTTGATGCCATTATCCGTTGCCGTGGTTTTTATCAGCGGGATGGGCAACCTGTTCTTTCGCATGGTTGCTAAATTGAGCAGCAGTTGGTGCAGGCGTATGTGCGGCTCCCGTTTGGTCTCCTCTTTTACAAAATTGAAAAAAGCATTCAGCACCTGCATCAGCCAGGGCATATCATCACTGTCGCGGGCAGCGACCAGCACTCCTCCTTTCCGGATTACCTCCTCCATAAGCTCCTGCACAGTCATGCTGCCGGATGATTTCAGCAATCCCTCCAGTATATTGCTGATTTCTTTGGGGGAGTAGCCATTACTTTGTGTAAAAAGGTCGCTGACCGGTGCCGGCTGCTCTGCCAGCAACCTCCGCAGCGAATAAGGCTCCTGCCTGTTGCCTTTTTTCTTTTCGTCCACCAGTATGGTAAGGCGGGCTATCTCCAGCGGCGGCAGGCGGAAAAAGGGGGTATGCAGTAAATGAAAAAGCAAATCGTCCCCGCTGTAGGGAATGGTTTTTTCCCGGTCTATCCAGGTAAGCAAATCAATAATGTTTTCTACAAACGGCAGTTGCAGCAAGTCTGTTTTCCGCCGGGAGTTAACAGCAATATTTTTTGCTTCCAGCATGGTGGTGATATCCGCCGCCTGCGCATGATTGCGGTAGATGACAGCAATTTCCTTACCGCTGATGCCCTGGTTAATCAATGATTCAATTTGTATAACGATATCCATTGCTTCCTGTGCAGGGTTGGCATAAGCAGCCACTACCGGCTCTATTGATAAGCCCATAAGATTATCATTGGAAGAACGGAGCGGCTTATCTGCAGCCGGGTCTGTGGTGCGGAGCTGGTTATGCACTATCAGCCGGTGGGCCGTATCCAGTATGTTTTGTACAGAGCGGTAGTTGTTTACCAAATCAATTTTGGTTAAATGGTCCTGGTATTTTTTTTCAAATTCAATAATGTTTTCCACGTTGGCATCCTGGAAGGAGAATATGCTCTGGTCTGCATCGCCTACTACAAATACATTTGGTACATCCCAGTACCCGGTGAGCTGGCGCAGCAGCAGGTTTTGCGAGCGGCTGGTATCCTGAAACTCATCTGCAAGGAAATAAAGAAAGCGCTCCTGGTAATCGAGCAGCAGGTTGTCATTTTTCTGAAAAGCGTCCAGCACCCACAGTATCATATCATCAAAGTTGTACCGCCCGGCATCCGCCATTATTTTATTGTACCGCGGATACAGGTTTACCGCAGCCCGCAGCATTTCCATCCTTGCCGTTTCTTCCCGTATGGCGGCGGGCTTTGGATCGCCGGCGTTGAACTCTTTGTATTTTCTTTTATAATAAAAACCTTCCTTAGCGGGCAGCTCAGACAGGTATTGATCAATCCTTTCATTCAGATATGCAATATCCCAGGCTTCTTTTTTCATCAGGCTGTAGAGGGCCTTCAGCCGGTCTTTTTCATAATATACATCACCCCGGAAGCGCTTGAGCGGGTTCTCTTTTTCAATACTGTCTATAAGGCGGTAAAAAAGATCAATTTCCTCCAGCTCCCCTACCGGCTCCAGGTTTAGCTTGCCAAAGTAGGTAAGGTTGTCCTGTATGACTTCATTGCAAAAGGAATGAAAGGTGTGGATCTTTACATTATAAGCAGCGCTGCCTACTGTTTTCAGCAGCCGGTTGCGCATTTCCACAGCGCCGTTGTCAGTATAGGTGAGGCAAAGGATATTGCCGGGATCGGTATCTGTTTGCAGCAGTATGTTGGCAATACGCAGCGCCAGTATCTGTGTTTTGCCTGTGCCCGGGCCGGCGTTTACCATTACAGGCCCTTCAATGGTGTCTACCGCCTGCTTTTGCTGCTCATTCAGCCGGGTGTACTCCTTCTCAAACTGGGCGGTTAATAGCTGCTTTTCTGCCGGCATGGATACTATGCTTTTGCTTCAAAAATTTCATTTTCAATCACTGGCAAAGATAAACGGATATGCAGGTATGTGCTGCTGCTATTTCTTTGGCAAAGGGCTATGATTCACCAATGCGTCAGCGTATATTTGCCCGCTATAGTCACCGCCTTTTCACTGATGAAAATTAAGCAAATCAGCCCTATTCTCTTTTCCGTTCTCTGTACCTGTTACAGCTATGCCCAGGATGTATATCCCTTTTGGAAAGACGACTCATTGCTGAAAGAGAGCAGCTATAAGATTTCCCTTGAAAAGAAAAAGCAATGGCTGGCCGCCGCGGGCAAACCTGATGCGGATACCTACCGTAAAATATACGATCAGCAGTTCAGGGAGATAACCGATATCTGGCAAAGCAGCCGCTCTGTTACCGCACCGCCGGCCCATCAGTACCTGCAGCAGCTTTTTGCCCATATTAAAAAATCAAACCCTGCCATTGCGGAGAGTGATGCCCGTGTAATCTTTACCCGCGACTGGTGGCCTAATGCTTACAGCATGGGCGAGGGCACTATCGTTATCAATGCCGGGTTGCTCACCTGGCTTCGCAACGAGGCACAACTGGCTTTTATCCTCTGCCATGAGCTGGCACATTATCATCTTGACCATTCCGGCAAATCGGTAAAGCGCTATGTGGATACCATGAACAGCGCTGCGGTACAGCAGGAGCTGAAGCGGCTTTCAAAAGATAAATACCGGGTTAACCAGCAACTGGAAGCGCTGGCAAAAGGTATTACATTTAACAACAGGCGGCATAACCGGGAGTATGAGCAGGCAGCAGACCACTATGCACTAAGCCTGATGAAACAAACGGGCTTTGATATTACCCAATCAGTGACAACACTGGAGCTGCTGGATAAAATAGATGAATTGCTGGCCGCCAGGCCGCTGGATTTGCAGGCTGTGCTTAACCAGTCAGCCTACCCGTTCCGGCAAAAATGGATACAGGCCGAAAGCGGTATTTTCAGCCAGTTGAAAGCATCCACCAACTTGACTGAGCAGGAAAAAGATTCGCTGAAAACGCATCCCGATTGCCGGGAGCGCATTGCCGCTATGCAGCAGGATACAGGGGCGCAAATCGGGCAGCAGCTTTTTTTCACCAGCAATGAAAATTTTGAACGGCTTAAAAGCGAAATGTATATAGAGATGATGGAGCGCTGCTACCAGGACAATAACCTGAGCCGGCATTTATATTTTGCTTTGTCCCTCTTGCAGCACCAGCCCTTTCAGCCGGTGGCGGCCTATGCTGTGGCCCGCGGGCTGAATACGGTATACCAGCGGCAGAAAAATCATAAGCTGGGACTGAGTATGGATGCAGAAAACAAAACATTTCCTGAAGACTATAACCTGCTGCTGCGTATGCTGAACCGCATACGGCTGGAAGAGATGGTAGCGCTCAACCTTGCTTTTTGCAACAGCTACAACGACAGGATGAGCAACTACCCGGCCTTTCGCAAGGAGCATGAGCTGGCAAGGCAATTACATAAAGAACAAGTAAACAATTAAAAGCTACCATACAATGAAAACAAGATTGTTATCCGCTGCACTGCTATTCACTGTATGCACGGCCACTGCGCAAAACCTTTCTTTTGAAAACATACAAAAAGTGGAGCTGCGCAACTCCGGTGCTATAAAAGAAGGTACAGAGGTAAAGGGGTATTATTTCTTTTATACCAGCGATAAAATAAATAAAAACACCAATGAGTACACCCTGCAGATCACTGACAATAACCTGGTAAAGCTGAAGGATATTAAAATGCAGGACTCCAAAGGGGTACGCCTGCTGGAATCTTCCTTTAACGGGTCTGATATCGTTTTTCTTTTGTACAATGAAGATACCCGCACTTTTGACTACCAGGTATACGGGGCAGATGCAAAGAAAAAATTCAATTACAGCCGCATTTTATCTAAAAAAGATAAGCGTTTCCTGGAGCAGTCTTACCTGATGGATGATGAAGACCAGACGTACAAAGGGCTATACCCGGTAGAAGGCAAAGGATTTATTTCCAACACACCCAGCCGTGAGGATAATGACTATACCTTTCAGATAGATTATTTTTCTACAGAAAAAAGAAAGCAGTGGACTTATGTGCCTACAGAGGGAGCCAAGCGGTTTTTAGGCGACTACCTGGGCACTTACAACGGTGTGGTATACCTGACAGTACTAAAATTTGGCAGCAAGCTGAGCAATAAGCCTGACTCCTACCTTGTAGGCCTGAATTTGGAAACAGGCAAGCAGCTTTTTGAAAAATCAACAGACGGGAAATATGCTTTTTATCCCATCAGCCTGTCTGTGCTGAATGACGGCAATGCTTATCTCTACGGTGAGTATTTTAAGCCCAATGATAATGTTTTTAAAGACAAATCACAGGGGTTTGGGTTTGTGGGTGTAAATGAAAAAGGTGACTGGCTGAGTGAAAAATACAGCTCCTGGGCACTGGATATGGGCAAGCACCTGCCGGTAAGCGCAAAGGGCAAAATTGATGACTTTGGATACATGTTCCTGCACAGCATGGTGCAAACGGCTGACGGAAGCATTTTTGCCATTGGTGAAGGATATAAGAAAACGGCCAGCGCCCTGGGAATTATGAGCACCGTGCTGACACGCGGAAGTGGCGTGAGTATGTCTAAAATGAAAATTACCGACCTGGCATTTATCAAGTTTGATAAGGGCTTCAATATTAAAGAAGCGAAGATCTACGAAAAGAACAATAACAACATCGAGCTGCCCAGCGGATCGGAGTTTGTAAGCCCGGCGCTGCTGGGCAAGGCCATCAAGTATTACTACGGCGGCTTTGACTATGCCTACACCCAGGTAAACAAGGAGCAGACCTCCTTCTCTGTTTGCTACAGTGATTATGAGAGAGGTAAAAATTATAAGGGGGCAACATTCAACTCCATTACTTATCACGAAGGGAAAATAACCACGGATAAGATACAAACGAAGTCAGATGCCACCCGTACCATCGTATTGCCCGGTAAGCAGGGGCAGGTGCTGGTGCTGGATTATTACAAAAAGAAAAAGCAGTTAGACGCTCATTTTGAAAAGCTGAACTAATATGGATACAGCCCCTCCGGAAAGAGGGGCTGTTTTTTACAACCTTTTTCCTGCCGGCGGGTTATAGCTTGTTTAAAAAGAAAATTATTTAGAAATGATAGTAATAAAATATTCTCCCCTGCGCCTGGTGATGCAGTTATCCATTGCTGCGCTTGTACTGACCGCCCTTATTGCCTGCGGCAATACAGACAAGGCTAAAGACGGGAACACAGACCATAGCGCACATCAGGGCGCCTCTTCCGGCAGCAGCTATTGCGACAGTGTCAATACCGGGCTGATTAATGCCGATACATTGAAAGGCAGCCCGCACCGGGTGGCAATGAATACTATTGGCAACACGCATGTACACATTGAGTACAACTCTCCCGGTGTGAAGGACAGGGTAATCTGGGGCGGGCTGGTAGCCTATGATAAAGTATGGGTGACCGGTGCACACAAAGCCACGACTATTAAGCTGGATAACCCGGCAATGTTTGGTGACAAGAAAATACCAGCAGGCAAGTACGCCATCTTTACCATACCCGGAAAAGAAAGCTGGACTTTCATCCTCAATACAAGGTATGACCAGCACCTGGCAGATGAGTACAGTGAACAGGAAGATATGCTGCGCATGAGTGTGACGCCAGTTGCCTCAGAGATGGTGCAGCGGCTGACATATGCCGTAACCAGCAGCGGGGAAAACAAAGGCGCTATTGAAATAAGCTGGGAAAAGCTGAAGCTGACGGTGCCGTTTACCGCAGAATGAGGAAAAGGGAGGTTTTATAGTTTTTTGTTTTTGAGTTTTGGCGATTCGGGGGTTACAGCTAACTATGAGCCGCAGGATGTACGGTGTACGATGTATGTTGTACGATTCACATCTGATGGCTGATTTAATCATTTCTGATTTGACAATTTACTAATAGCTGTTAGCTGCAAGCACCCGATTGACGATTCACGACGGTTGGTCGATGGCCGTTGATCGATGACCGTTGGCCGTCGTCTGCTTTCAGCTTTCAGTCGCTTGTCATGCCGGCGAAGGAGGCATCCCTATTTACGAA
>DAOLFO010000490.1:0-1524 GCA_035326305.1 Chitinophagaceae bacterium | reverse complement strand
AGGGATGTGGCCATTGTACGGATGGAGCAGCTATACCCGTTGCCGCTGAAGCAACTGGAATCACTGTACAGCAAATACAGCCAGGCTACCTGGTTTTGGGTACAGGAAGAGCCGCTGAACATGGGCGCTGCCTCCTACCTGCAGATGAACCTGAAGAGCCTGAACTACGGTGTCATCAGCCGCCAGCCTTCTGCCTCTACCGCTACCGGCTATGCAAAAGTGCATAAGCAGGAGCAGGAAGAAATTGTAGAGACAGCTTTTACTATTTAAGAGTGGCACGGTACAAATAACTGGCTGAAGCTGTTCTCCGGGACAGCTTTTTCGCTATGGTCACCCCGCCTTTTCCGCTTCTCTTGCTTCTACTTCAAATTTGTTTTGATAATAGCCTTTGCGCAGCCACTCCAGCAGGTATTGCCAAAGAAAATTTATTTTACCCAGCCGCTGATATTGCTCTACATGCTTTAGCTCATGACGGAGCCAGGGTTTATCTTCCAGGAAAGAAGCTGTGTCAATATTGTGCAGGTAAATAGTGCGGCCAAAAACCAGTGCTGCAGAATGCCCGCCCAGCTTCCAGGCAGCTATCCGCGCCAGCCAGCTTTTCTCTTTGATCTTAATGCCTGGCGGCAGGGTAATACCAGTAGCGGGCAAAGGTGCTGTCATACGCTTAAAATAAAACAATATTGGTGTTTTTAATCTGTTTTTTCCGGCTATTTTTCCCGAAATTTGCTGCACTCAAGAAGTTTTATGGCTATAGATATCAAAGTACCGACAGTAGGTGAATCCATCAGCGAAGTGACCCTGTTGAAGTGGACTAAAAAAGACGGCGATTATGTGGAAAGGGATGAAGTGATAGCAGAGCTGGAAAGCGAAAAAGCCACTTTTGAAGTAAATGCAGAAAAGGCAGGCGTATTAAAAACGGCTGTGCAGGAAGGGGACACGCTGAAAATCGGGGATCTGCTTGCTACGATTGATGAGTCTGCTGCCAAACCCGAAAAGCCTGCTGCGGAAAAAACTCCTGAGAAAAAACAGGCTGAACCGGAGAAGAAAGAAAAAGAAGCTGCCGGGCCTGCCGCTTCCGGGGCGCCGGTAACATCTGTGCCAAACGACGTCAAAGCTACTCCTGTAGCCTCTGCTATTATTGCAGACAAAAAAATTGATCCCCGCTCAGTAACTCCTACCGGCGCACAGGGAAAAATCATGAAAGAAGATGTGCTTGCCGCTCTTTCCAGCCCGGGCAAAAAAGCTTTTGCGGGAGCAGAGCTGTTTACCCGCAATGTACGCACAGAGAAAATGAGCAACCTGCGCAAGACCATTTCCCGCAGGCTGGTGGAAGCAAAGAATACCACTGCCATGCTCACTACTTTTAATGAAGTGGACATGAGCCGCATTATGGCTATCCGTACCCAGTACAAGGATAAGTTTAAAGAGCAGCATGGAGTGGGGCTGGGCTTTATGAGCTTTTTTGCCAAAGCCTGTTCTGTAGCATTGGCGGAATGGCCTTCGGTAAATGCCTATATTGATGGC
>DAOLFO010000157.1:0-7275 GCA_035326305.1 Chitinophagaceae bacterium | reverse complement strand
GCAGCAGCAGTGGCGGCAATATGATTAGACCAGGCTCCGCCAAAAGTGACAATCCCTTTTTTCTTTAAGCGGATGGCTTGCTGCAGGTAATAATAGAGCTTAAACCATTTATTGCCGGATATGGCAGGATGTACAGTATCCGCCTGCAATATGCTGACATCTGCCTGGTAAAATGCAGAGACCTGCTGCACAGGGATAGAAGATGGTAGTGCAATCGTAAGCATAAATTAACCGGACTTATTTGATTTTCTTTTATTTTGTGCTGCAAATTAAATGACCTTATGCAACCAACACTGGTAATTCTTGCTGCCGGTATGGCTTCCCGTTATGGCAGTATGAAACAAATAGAAGGATTCGGGCCCGGCGGAGAGACCATTATGGACTATTCTATCTATGATGCCATCCGTACCGGCTTTGGAAAAATTGTATTCATCATCCGGCGTGAATTTGTGGATGATTTCAGGGCCATCTTTGATCCGAAGCTGGAAGGAAAAATAGCGGTGGAATATGCTTACCAGGATATGGAAGCGTTTACCGAAGGGTATGAATTTCCTGCAGAGCGGCAAAAGCCCTGGGGCACCGCCCATGCGGTATTGTGCGCCATGAATGTGGTGAATGAACCGTTTGCCGTCATCAATGCAGATGATTTTTACGGGCATAATGCCTTTGAAAATGCGGTTGATTTCCTGGTCAATGACTGCCAGGAAAAAAACTATGCTATCGTTGGCTATGATTTGGTAAAAACATTGTCTGACTACGGATCGGTCAACCGGGGCGTATGCAGCCTTGACGAGCAGGGCAACCTGGCATCTATCACCGAAAGAATAAAAATCGAGCAAAAAGAAGGAGAAATAAAAGTGGATGACGGCCTGCCGCCGGGCACATTGCCGCTGGATACAAAAGTATCTATGAATTTCTGGTGCTTTCATCCATCTTTTTTCAGCTATACACAATTAATTTTCCGGGAGTTTCTGCAACAGCACGGCCAGGAGCTGAAGTCGGAATTTTTTATCCCTATTGTAGCTGATCAGTTTATTAAAGAAGGGGGCCGGGTGGAGATCATACCCACCACCTCGTCCTGGTTTGGAGTAACGTATAAAGAAGATGCTCCCTTTGTGGCTGACAGCCTGAAGACATTGATCCGGCAGGGAGAATACCCGGAATACCTCTGGAAAAAGCAATAGCCGGTAATGGTTATCCTGCAAGAAAGAATATAAAACATAAAAGCCATGCGGGAAGCATGGCTTTGCTTATAAGAAACGGATTATAATCCTGTGATCAATCGCCTTTCACCATGAAAATATAGTCTTCCACTTTTTTCACCTGCTGTATTTTATCCATGCCGGCAATGGTGGACCGGGTAGGCACTTTTACACCTTTATAGATCTGGTTATTTTTTAACTCTTCCAGTGCCTGGAAAATATATTTAGACTGTACAGCAAATACAGCACCCTGCGTACCCGTGGCACGGGCGCTGAGAATACCAATCACCTCGCCGTTTTTGTTGAATACAGGCCCGCCGCTGTTGCCCGGGTTGGCATCCACTGAAATCTGGCAACTGAGCGTGTCGCCATCAAAGCCGGTGCGGGCACTCAGGTAGCCTTCGCCGTATACAATTTCATTGCGGGGGTAGCCTAAGGTAAATACCTGCTCCGCAATATCAGACGATCCTTTGCGGATGCCATAGGGCAGGGAAGCAAAGGGCTTAAAGTTGTCGTCATCAATTTTAATGATGGCCACATCCCTGTTCACATCCAGCTTCAGCACGATAGCCCGGAACTGGTCGCCTTTGGCATTTTGTACAAAAAAATTGCGGGAGTTTTTTACCACATGCGCATTGGTGATCATCAGGCCATGCGCATCAATCAGGAAACCGGTGCCGTTAAAGCGGGGCACTATGTCTGTGATCGTTATTTTCTTGTCTACATTATCAATTTTTTGATCCAGCACCTGCTGCTTGGTTTTTATCTGGTCCATTTCCTTTACCAGTTGCTGTACCTTGAGGTCTTTAGGCTGGGGGGTAAAGGAGTTGAATAAGGCAGATAACCCTATTGCTGTAATACCGGCAATGGAAGCGGCTATAACAGCCACCCGCTTGTAGCGGTTCCACAGGTAGGCAACTTTTGCTTTTTTGCCATCCTGTATTTTACCTTCTTCAGAAAGACTGTGGTGCACATCATGCAGTGTTGCCTGGAATCCCTTCCATTCTGCCAGCCTGTTCATTTGCTGCAGGAACAGGGTATGCTCCACCACCAGTTGATCCACCTCTGCATCTGCTTTGCGCAGGTTTTCAAATTGCAGGCGCTCATCCGGGTTCATTTCCCCTTTTATATATCTTTCCACTGCATCCAGCAATGTCAAATCATTACGATCGTTCATCTCACTGTCCGTTTTTATATTGAGAAAAAAATATTTTTTTCAAACGCATCAGGCATTTATATTTCTGCGTTTTGGCGTTTTCTGCATTGGTATAGCCAAAGTTCTGTGCTATTTCCTGCATTTGCTGCTTCTTAATATAAAAGGCTTCAAGCAGGCTTTTGCAGGGTTCACCCAGTCCTGATATCGCTTTGTCCATCAATTGAAACTCCCTGTCCCTTCGTTCGTGCTCTTCCAGGTCGTCTTCCACAGGTATGATATTTTCCGGGTTGCCGATATCGCCGGCATAGCGGCTGGCCTGCTGCAATTTTTTTAGCCAGATACGGCGGGCTACGGAATAGATATAAGTCTTTATCTGGCAGTGCAACTCCAACTGACCGGAGCGGGTTTTCTCATAGAGTACGATCATAGTCTCCTGGAACACGTCTTTTGCATCATCTGCAGAGCCGTTGTTGTTGATTATCAGGGATTGAACCATGCCATAGTTCTCCCGGTAAATCGTTTCAACGGCCTGTGTATCGTTTTTTGCCAGCCCTTGCAGTAAAATCGTCTCGTTAATCGGCGCTTTCACGTTCCCTGTTGTTTAATACTTTTTTTTAAAAATAGTAACCCCCGGGCAGCCGGAAAAAAAAATTAAAAAAAACGGGTTACCTTTTTCCAATACGGGTATAAATGACGAAATATTTCACAAAAACAAATACAAAAAATCACAATGAAAAAGCTTTTTATCGTATTGGCAGTAGCCAGCCTGGGTTTTGTAGCTTGTAACAGCGAAGGTGAAGCAGAAGCCACTAAAGACACCCTGGAAAACAAAATAGAAGAGAAAGTTGAAGCAGCTAAAGACTCTTTGGGCAATGTAATTGAAGCCGCTAAAGATTCTCTGGGTAATGTAATTGAAGCCGCTAAAGACACTCTGAAAAAATAATTTTCAGCAAGCAATCTTAAAGGCCATCCCGGTACTTTCGGGGTGGCTTTTTTGTTTCCGGGCCTGACCCCTGCTATACCTGCCAAAAAAAGCTACCTTTGCGCCCCATTTTCTATCTAAATAATAATTTGTGACAACATTTGAATCACTAGGGCTGGATGAAGCTATCCTTCAGTCCGTCAGTGCGTTAGGATTTACACAACCTACTCCTATCCAGGAAAAAGCCATACCCGTGCTATTGCAGGGCACTAAAGATTTTATTGGCCTGGCCCAGACCGGCACCGGTAAAACGGCCGCTTTTGGCCTGCCGCTTTTACAGCTAATCAATAAAGAACATAAGCACCCGCAGGCCCTGATCATTTGCCCTACACGGGAGCTTTGCCTGCAGATATCCAATGACCTGGAAAAATTTAAAGGCAGGAAAAACCCGTTATCGGTGACAGCCGTATACGGTGGCACTTCCATATCACAGCAAATCCGCGATCTGAAGCGGGGCACACATATCGTAGTGGCTACCCCGGGGCGCCTGATTGACCTGATAGAGCGCAAAGCTATCAACCTGGAAGAAATTTTTTATGTAGTGCTGGACGAAGCCGATGAAATGCTCAATATGGGCTTTAAGCAGGATATAGAGTTTATCCTGAAAAATACGCCGCAGCGGCAGAGCACCTGGCTCTTCAGTGCTACCATGCCGCCGGAGATCAAGCAGGTGAGTAAGAAATACATGGAATCCCCTTTTGAAATCACTATCGGGAAAGTAAATGCGGGCAATGCTAATATTGACCACCAGTATTATATCACCCAGCATATCAACCGCTACGAAACGCTGAAGCGCATCATTGATTTTAATCCCGGCATCTATGGCATCATTTTTACCCGTACTAAAGCCGATGCACAGGAGATTACTGAGTCACTCATCCGGGAGGGATATGATATAGAAGCGCTGCATGGCGACCTTACCCAGCAACAGCGGGATAAGGTAATGGGCCGCTTCCGCGAAAAAAACCTGGAGCTGCTTATCGCTACCGATGTGGCAGCAAGGGGCATAGATGTACAGGGTATCACGCATGTAATCAACTATGAGCTGCCGGATGATACGGAGGTATACACGCACCGCAGTGGCCGGACAGGCCGGGCAGGACGCAGCGGCGTATCGCTTTCCATCGTTACTCCCAAAGAAGTGTACCGCCTGCGGCAAATAGAGCGGCTGGTAAATACCCGCTTTCACAAAATGGATATACCAAGCGGTAAGGACGTATGCCGCAAGCAGTTTTTTCATTTTATAGATAAAATGCTGCAGGCCGATATCAGCCATGGTGAATATGAAACATACCTGCCTGTGTTGCGTGAGAAATTTGAGCATACAGATAAGGAAGAGATATTGCAAAGGGTAGCAGCGCTGGAATTTGACCGCTTTCTGAAATACTATGAGAATGCAGCCGACCTGAACCTGCGGGAAGAAAAAAGAGGTGAGCGAACGGAGCGGCCGGCAAGAGATACAAAAGGAAGAAGCTTTGGCGGTGGCAATTACCAACGCTTGTTTGTAAACCTGGGAACCAAAGACGGGTTTTATAAAGCCAGTTTTTTACAATTCATACTCGATATGAGTGAGCTGAAAAAAGATGTGCTGGGCCGTATAGATATGAAAGAGATGAATAGCTGGATAGAAGCAGAGCCAGCTGCTGCAAAGAAGATGATAAAAGCGCTGGATGGAAAGAACTACCGCGGCAGAAAAATCAGGATGAACCCGGCTGAGACAGGCGGACGCAGAAAATAATTTTAAAAAATAATTGGTACGGATACAATCGCTGTTTATATTTGTTGCGCAATGACAAAAGCAAATACATTCTTCGGTTTTTATTTTAGCTTCTTTTACTTTAGGATGAAGCCGGGAATGCTTTTGTTGAAAACTCGATAAATAAAAAGATCAACATAAACAGTCCCGGCTAAAAGCCGGGATTTTTTTTTGCGCTATGGCAACAAAAATTTCGATACAGGGCTATGAAGGGAGCTTTCACCAGGTGGCAGCCCGCCAGTTTTTTGGTAATGATGTGGAGGTGCTGCCCTGCGCTACCTTTCGTGAGGTAATAAAGCTGGCGCAAAGCAGGAAGGAAAGCGATGGCGGTGTGATGGCGATAGAAAATTCCATTGCCGGCAGCATACTGCCCAACTATAATTTATTACAAAAGTCAAACCTGAAAGTGATTGGGGAGGTATACCTGCAGATACGGCAGCACCTGCTGGTCAATCGCGGAGTAAACCTGGAAGATATACGGGAAGTGCATTCGCATACGATGGCATTACAACAGTGCTATGGCTATCTTGATAAATATAAATGGAAGCTGGTGGAAACGGAAGATACAGCCTTAAGCGCCCGGCACATTCATCAGCACAAAAGCAAGCATATTGCAGCTATCGCCAGCAGGCTGGCGGCTGAGTTGTTTGACCTTGATGTTATTGCTCCCAATATTCATACGCTGAAAAATAATTATACCCGCTTCCTGGTGCTGAGTCGTGATGCAAACCCGGTACTGGAGGAAGGCGCTAATAAAGCGTCCGTACACTTTCATACTGATAATTCGAAAGGCAGCCTGGCTAAAGTGCTGAACAGAATTGCGGACATGGATATCAACCTGAGCAAGCTGCAGAGTTTTCCCATACCGGGTACAGATTTCAAATATGCTTTTCATGCGGATATGGAATTTGATAACACGGACAACCTGCACCGCGTAATAGAAGCTATAAAACCGCTGACGGAGGAAGTGAAAGTGTATGGAATCTATAAGAAAGGGGAGATGAGGAAGTGAGGGCTATTATTAATTACTAATTCTTAATTAAAAATTAGTAATTAATAATTGAGAATACCGGCAACTTTTAAAAACGGAAATGAACAAATAAATAACATGAAAACGGCAAAACGGTTAGAGGGAATAGGCGAATATTATTTTTCGGCCAAGCTGCGGGAGATAGATGAGCTCAACAGGGCCGGCAAAGCCATCATTAACCTGGGCATTGGCAGCCCCGACCTGCCGCCACACCCGGAAGTGATACAAGTGCTGCAGGAAGAAAGTGCAAAGCCCAACGTGCATGCTTACCAGTCCTACAAGGGTTCACCGGTATTGCGCAAGGCAATAAGTGACTGGTATGAGAAATGGTATGGCGTATCATTAAACCCGGACACAGAAGTATTGCCGCTTATAGGCAGCAAGGAAGGCATTATGCACATCTGCATGGCTTACCTTGATAAAGGAGACGAAGCGCTGGTGCCGGACCCGGGCTACCCTACATACCGCAGTGCCGTGAAGCTGGCCGGGGGAAAATGTGTGAGCTATAAATTAAAAGAGAAGCATGGCTATACACCGGATTTTGATAAGCTGGAAGAAAAAAGCATGAAGAAAGTAAAGCTCATGTTTGTCAACTATCCGCAGATGCCCACCGGCCAACTGCCGGATGCAGCATTATTTGAAAGGCTGGTGGCTTTTGGCAGGAAGCATGATATACTGATTATACATGATAACCCGTACAGCTTTATTTTAAATGACACGCCTGTCAGCCTGCTGAGTGTAAAAGATGCAAAAGAGGTAGTGCTGGAGCTGAACTCACTGAGCAAGAGCCATAACATGGCCGGGTGGCGTGTGGGGATACTGTGCGGCGCAAAAGAGCGGATAGAGGAAGTGCTGCGGTTTAAAAGTAATATGGACAGCGGCATGTTTTTGCCGGTGCAACTGGCGGCGGCCAAAGCACTGACGCTTGGCAAAGACTGGCATGATGAGCTGAACAAGATTTACAGGGAGCGAAGGGAAAAGGTTTTTGAGCTGCTGGGCCTTTTAGGTTGCCGCTATTCAAAAGAGCAGGCAGGTATGTTTGTATGGGCAAAAATCCCTGCATCGTATAAAGATGGGTATGTGCTGAGCGATGAAGTGCTGTACCATGCAAATGTATTTATTACGCCTGGTGGCATTTTTGGGGAAGGC
>DAOLFO010000489.1:0-1539 GCA_035326305.1 Chitinophagaceae bacterium | reverse complement strand
GGTTAAGCTGGTAATCGGGAAATAAGTCCGCACGCCGCAGCTTCACATTATTGATAGCTGCAGATACTTCATACATGCCATAGGTGGGTGGGCAAATGATCACGTTGTCTCTTCCGGGTTCGCAGAAGCAGCGGTAGAGCAGGTCAATGCATTCATCGCTGCCATTGCCAATAAATATTTGCTCCGCCGGTACCGCTTTTATCTTGCTCAGCGAATCTTTTATTTTCTTTTGATACGGATCAGGATAGCGGTTATACCATTTTATCAGTGGCGATCCCAATCCGTTTTCATTCGCATCCAGGTATACGCTGGCTTCCCCGCTAAATTCATCCCTGGCGGAAGAGTAAGGCTTTACATTTTTAATATGCTCCCTTACCAGCTTATTAATATCGAAATCAGTTGTGCTCATTTTCCCTAATGTTCTTTTATTTACAACCTTATTTTTACGGCCTTCGCATGCGCCTCCAGCCCTTCTGCCTCCGCCATAGTGATAACGGTACCGGCAATAGCGCTCAGCCCTTCCCTGGTCAGCTCCTGGAAAGTGATTTTTTTCACAAAGCTATCAAGACTCACACCACTGTATGCCCTGGCATAGCCGCTGGTAGGCAGGGTATGATTGGTACCGCTGGCATAGTCACCCACACTCTCCGGCGAATAATGCCCGATAAAAACAGAGCCGGCATTTGTTACTTTTTCCGCTATCGCATTGGCATTGCTGCAGGCAAGTATAAGATGCTCCGCCGCATACTGGTTGGCCATGCTGATGGCACTCTCTATACCGGCCAGCACAACAATCCGGCTGCTTTGTAATGACTGAAAGGCTAATGCCTGCCTCGGCAGCGCTGCCAGTTGCTTCGCTGTTTCCTGCTGCACCTGCTGCGCCAGCGCTTCACTGGTAGTGATGAGCAATACCTGGCTGTCTGCCCCATGCTCTGCCTGCGATAATAAATCTGCCGCTACAAAAGCTGCATGTGCGGTATCATCTGCAAGCACACATACTTCACTGGGTCCGGCCGGCATATCTATGGCTATGCCATCACGCTGCACCAGTTGCTTGGCACAGGTCACAAACTGGTTGCCGGGGCCAAATATTTTTGATACGGCAGGAATGCTTTCTGTGCCGTAAGCCATAGCAGCAATGGCCTGCGCCCCGCCCGCTTTGAATATTTTAGTAACTCCGCTCAACTGCGCAGCACATAGCACAGCCGGGTGCACCGTTCCATCTTTTTGTGGTGGCGTGCACAGCACTATTTCCGGGCAGCCGGCTAAGCGTGCAGGGATAGCCAGCATCAATACCGTAGAAAATAATGGTGCAGTACCTCCCGGAATATATAAGCCCGCTTTTTCTACCGGCACACTGCGCCGCCAGCATTTTACTCCCGGCATGGTTTCTATCACTTCTTCTTTTAGCGCCTGCGCCGCATGAAAAGCAGATATATTGGCCGCCGCTGTTTTCATGGCGGCCAGCAGGGCAGGGGAAATCAGTTTCTCCGCTTTTTTTATTTCTGCATCGGTTACAGCCAGCTTTCGCAGCGATAC
>DAOLFO010000156.1:0-7318 GCA_035326305.1 Chitinophagaceae bacterium | reverse complement strand
TTGCATTCCGCTGTATTTCCACAAAGGGCCCCACTTTCGTACCATCACCAATTTCACATTCATACGCATTGATAAAATCAGCCAGCCACACACCTTCTCCCACCAGCACGTCCCGTATTAATTTTCCCTGTCCGCTGTTATTGATCTTTTGCATGTTTTATTTTTTATGAATGAATGCGTACAGCCGCCCCGTTTTGCTGCAAAGAAGCCTGGGCCGCTTCCAGCACTTTTACCACATCCAGCCCAATCTGCCAGCCGGACAAAGGTTCCTTACCGCTGTGTATGCTATGTATAAAATCAGCCGCCACTCCTGTCAGCGCTTCATTCAGTTCCAGCCGGGGAATATGCACATCGCCGGTACGGTAGTCCACCAGCAGGTTTCTTTTTTCTTCGTCGGTGGATGCAGAAGTGTAGCCCGTATCATATACTCTTATTTTTTCCGTAATGTCCATATCATCAAACAGGATCATTTTTTTGTCACCGCCCAGCAGTATGCGCCTGATCTTTACCGGCGATGACCAGGAGCAGGTAAAGTGAGCGATCATGTTTGACTGAAAATGCAGCGTTACATAAGCCATATTTTCAATTCCGTTTTTTAAATGAGAAATCCCTGTGGCCGACACGGCTACCGGCCGCTCTGCAGTAAGGTGATAGAGTATGGATATATCATGCGGAGCCAAATCCCATACTACATTGACATCCGGTTGAAAAATGCCAAGGTTGATACGGGTAGAATCATAATAATTCAGCCGGCCCGTTTCCCCTGACACTACCAGCTCTTTCATTTTACGGACTGCGCCTGTATACAAAAAAGTATGATCCACCATCAGCCGCAGGTTTTTTGCAAGCGAAAGTTCCACCAGTTTCTTCCCTTCCTCCACTGATGCAGTCATCGGTTTTTCGATAAGCACATGCCTGCCCTGCTGAAGGGCAGCCTGTGCAAAAGCAAAATGTGTGGCTACCGGTGTGGCTATCACTATTGCCTCCACAGCAGGATGGTGAATCAGCGCAAGCGGATCAGTAGTCGTGATTAATGAAGGATACAACTTTTGCAAGCTGTCCAGCCTGGCCTGGCGGCTATCAGCCACCATCACCACCCTGCAGCCCTCCGTCATAAAAAAATTTCGCAGGAGATTGGGGCCCCAGTAGCCATAGCCGATAATACCAATGCCGGTTTCCTTCATGGTGTTTAGCCGTTTTGCATCAAAAGTAAGTTACCTGTCAAAAACAAAACAAAGTAATTATTGTGCAGCGGTATACCTGTTACTGCGCCAGTGATACACGTATCTGCAGCCCTGCCCGTGTATTGGTGATCGGGAAGGCATTGCTGATCTTGGGAATGGTACGATTTTGCTCAAAATAAAAAGTCAGATCCACCCGCTGGTTGACGATATATTTTATAGAAGGAGCAATGCGTATTACTTTTTGTCCTGCTGTTCCGAATGATGTCTGCTGATCCAGCTTACTGTTGGCAGTGGCATCATCCCGCAGGCTGAAGTCGAAGCGGAATGTAACATCATTGTCCAACTTCGTTTTGCCCAGCTTTTTAATCAGCGGCATCCCTTTCTTTCTCCAGTTAAAGCCGAGTGTAAATTCCGTAGAGCGGTTTTCCGCCAGTTGATAATCTATAAGGCTAAGGCTGAGCGTTCTTGATTTTCTGAATTCAATGCGGGTAGACAACTGGTTGGTAAATGTCATATCCACTTCCACCAGCGGATCAAAACGCTCATCAATAGTCAGGTTAGGTACCAGGAAGTAAGGAATATAATTGCCTGTAAGCGTATCCCTGAAATAAGGATAGCCGGTACGGAAAGGATCCTGGAACAGCAGTGCCGTATTAAAGCTGTTCATGCTAAGCGTGGTATGATAACCATGCCGGATGGTCACATTGGTAAACACCTTATCCAGGCCCGGTATGCGGGACAGGCCGTTGTAGGTAATTGTCCAGTTAGGTTTCGGCAGCAATCCCGCAAAAGGATTGGAACGAAGGCCGGGGTTGCTGTTCTTAAATAAAGTGACGGTGTTAGGATCTTTATTTGTGTACGCAGCGAGGAATGCCGGTATCACCACATCCTGCGCATACCTTCCATACCCTTCATAAAAAGCAGGATCATCCGGATCCAGGTTACCACCCTGGTAATTGTTCAGGTCTGCCAAACGCTTAGATAAAATACTGCGGTTGGCCTCAAACTGCCTGAATGTTTCAGATATTACATTCGGATCAAACTTTGTAAACATAGTTTGATAGGAAATATAGCTGATGCTGAAGCTACCCATAGCATAGGGATTCAGCCGGGTTAGGCCTACGTTGTCAAACTTGCTGGTGTCTTTATAGAGCTCACTGTATTGCTTGCTGAATGATTTATCCACGTTCACATCAATCGTCAAATCCCTGAAGGGGCTGATCTGAGCGGTAATGCCCAACCGCTGGTTATACCGCTGCTGGATCATGGCAGACACCAGTGTATCAGCAGAGAACAGGCCTCTTGTTCCCATCCGGTTAATCCAGTTAGTATCCGGCTGGTAGCCAAAGATGAAACCAAAGCCGGGCTCATGGCTGCGCGGGTTGTAGCCCAGCAGGCGGGTGCTGTCCATATATCCCGGGAGCGTGGTGCCAAAGTCTTCGTTGTATTGTATGCCTACCTGCTTCAGCGAAGTAGCCAATCCCGCCAGCACTTTTACCGGGCCTTTTACCTGCGGCAGTACATTCTGGTTTTGCATCCGCTGCAGGCGCTTCAGTTCCCGCTTTCTCCTTCTTTCATCCCGCTTTGCTTTCCTTTTTTCTTTCTTCGTCATTTTTGCCCATACGCTGTCAGGAATAACAAAAGTGCTTGCCTGCGCAGGCTGTACCGGGGGCTTGTTAGCGTTATTGGTGTTTGGCTTTACAGGAGATGGCCCGCTGTTTACAGCCCGCAAAAATCTTGACTTGCTGTACAACTGCTCAAAGTTGAGCTCTGCCCTTACATCCCTTGTTTGTGTATTGGATAATGTGTTGCCCAGCAATCTTGCTTCCGGCAGCAGCGATGCCGCCAGCCAGTTGTACTGCGTGGTATATGTGGCGGTCAATGTTGTCCAGTCAAGGAATGGCAGCTTCTGCGTGGGGAAATTGTATGACAGGCTGGCTTTTTGTGCATACTGCGTATTCCTGCCACCTTTAAACAGGTTGGTGCGGACAGAATCTTTTTTCGGACTTGTATCAATGCGTCCGAAAGGCTCATCCACCCGTGCATTATTCGTAGCAGAAAAATCTAACGTAAGCGACCGGGTAAGGTTCCATTGCAAAATATAATAGCGGTCAAACGTATAGTACTTATCATAGGTCTCAGGTATTTTATAAGGGCCGCCTCCGACATTTCGCGGGCGTGTGGCGCCAAACTGGCGGAACACATCGGCCCGGAATGAAAGCTGCGTGGGCACATAGTTAAAGTTAAGCTCCCTGATAAACGTGAGCCATTTTGAATTGGATTTAATCAGCCGTTTAAAAGGCTCCAGGTATTTTGGCTGCGCCGTATAGTTGTACCCGATAGCGGCCCGTGTCCGCTTCATTTCATAAGCTTCTATCAGCGGGTTTTGCTGCTTTGTTTCAAGGTAGGAATAATTGAAATCAAAATTGGTCAGGCTCCATATCTTCGGTTTCTTCCCATCGGTTTTCATCTTTCTTACCTTGGTAAAATTGAGTGTTTTGATGGTAGTAATATCCTGCGCATCGCGGCGGATAGAATCCTTATCGCTGCCGCTGGCTGCATCCAGCTTATCTTTCAATCTTATATCCAGGTCATACGGATCATATTCAGGTGTGCTGGTAATACGGCTGATGCCGGCATATACAGGTATCTCCACGCCCAGTTTTCTTGGCAGCAGCTTTCCGGCATCAATGTTTGCTGAAAGGTCAAATGTGTAATTGTCCTCCCGGCTTCTTTCATTAACCCGCTGCTCCAGTGTGCCAAAGCCTTTGCTGCGTGCTGACCCGGAAAGCGTGATACGCCCCAGGTCGGCAAGGTTCATATCCACACGCCCCAGTGCCGCCCATCCGCCTTTTTCATCTAAATGCGAAAGGCGAAGTTCATTAAACCAGACTTCCGCACAGGCATTAGCCAGGTTAGTATTTTCTACTGACAATAGAAATCCTCTGACTTCACCCAGGTTAGGGTTACCCATTACGGCATAGCTGCGGCCATCGGCCATCGTTTCTTTATAATATTGCGAAGGGGAGCTGCCTGCCTGGTTGCGCCGCAGCTTCAGGCTGGTCAGTTCCTGCAAATCAAAATCAAGGTTATTCGCCTCCGGCCAAATGCGCAGGCTGTCCGTTTCGCCCCAGTTTGTTTTCTTCAGCGGTATCCTTACTTCGTAATAGTTACCCTGAAAGTCATTGCCGATCCGCAGCACAGCCGTCAGCGAATTATCAGCAATGGCCATATCGCTGCCACGCCCTTCTGCGTGTATGAACATGCGCATCTTGCCATACTGCCGCAGATCCATATTTTTATTAATAAACACACCTCTTGACTCCTTATTCGGCAGGTTGCAAAGCTGTACGCTGAGCGATTGCTCATTGATAAAGAGCTGTACATTGTTATTGCTCAACTGCTGCTGGCGCTCTACTCCCGGAGGCATTACATAGCGCACCGGTGAGCGCTGGTCATTCTCTTCCAGGTTTACTGCCAGCGTATTAAATTCTACCGGATCATTAGTTGGAATATTTACATAATTGCCGGTGGTATCTATGCGGTACTGAAATTTTCTCCACTGGTTGCGTACCAGCTCCAGCGTACCAAACCGCATCACTACCGAATCTGCAAATCCGGTAAGGAACATACGGATAAAGCGTACGGACTTAAAGTCGGGGATATTGCCCACTTTACTCTCAAACTCTGCAACCGGGATGCGGAACAGGTACCATTTTTCTGTCCGGCTGCTGCCATCAGCAAGGTTTACATCCACGGTGCGTATGTCTGTAATGAAGTTGCTGCCCACCGACATGAACGGCTGCACATCCACTTTGTACTGAAAATATTCCTCCACTTCATTCAGCGTATTATCCCTGTTCAGCTCTTCTGCATCGGGGTATTGTGTAAACGCTGTTACAAACTGGCTGTTGGATGTAGACACCGGCGAGTTGCCATGCGGGTTATTAATGTCTTTATACCGGCCAAGTATGCCCGTATTTGCTGCATCATAGCCGGGGTCACGGTAAGGTTTAAAATTATCACCGGAAGGATCGGCCATTGCCTTAGCTTGTGCAGCAGGCGGCAAACTTGCCAGGTAAGTGCTGAACTTTACTCTTTCCTCTTCATCGCTGAGACCATCAAAGCCTACGTCCTGGTACTGGCGGTCATTGGGATCGTTGCTGAAGGCATTTGTTACCTGCAGCGGATTAGCCGGCATTTTGCCCCACACGCTGGTATTATCCACCGGCGCATTATTGTTGGGAGTGGGCAGGCCGTTTTCATACTGCCGCTTGCCATCCTTCAGCACATCTTCAGAAATATTACCAAGGTTAAAATATAATCTGCCGCCTGTGCTGCCCGGATTCAATATATACGGATCCTGCATCCAGAACTGGATGTATTCGATGTTAGTTGTTTCAAAATCGGTCTGGTCAATATTGCGCATGATGCCGCCCCATGCCTGGCCCGGATTAGTCAGCCTTCCGTCAGCATCTATCCTGCCGGAGCGGTATTCAAAATTGTAAGGCCCTTTATCCTTTGGATAATAGGCAAGGTCAAACGTGGTGAGCAGCCCCTGTCCGAAATCGAGCGTACGCTGCGGAAATATTTCCCGCTGCAATACCTGTCTTGTTTCCGGTTTGGACAATTCAGCCAGGTTACCGCGCAGCGGGTTATTCGTATTGTTTCGCTCCTGCAGTACAGGTTCAATATTATACCAGGCCAGCTTGGCCCGGTTGTAGCCGGAAGCAAGATCATTATTCAGCGATGACTCCGGAAACATTTGCGGCACAGAAGCCATCGTCCAGTTGATCAGCGGAAAGCGCAGATCAATACTGGAGCGGGTGCCTTCAAAATCATCTATGAATATCTGGCCTTCGTTGCCCTTTCCTATCTGTGGTGCGTGCCCCGGATCCAGCACTGCTGCTTCCGCATAGGCGTTGATAGATGACATGGCTTTGCTGGAATAAAAAGGCAGCTTATTCAGCCACTTGGTCATCCTGGGCCAGTCATTGCGATAGTCCACATCAATGCCGTACATGGTATTGCGTATGGGATCATCGCCATAGTTTTGCTTAATAAAAAACGGCCTTTCCCCGATACGGGCAATTGTACCGCCAATCACTAAATTTTTACTGGCCATATAGTCCAGCCGCAGCCCCATAAAGTTTCGCTGTTGTATGCCAAACGCCGACTGGTTTTCCGAGCTTACTGATACGGGCACTCCTGAGTTGATAATAGATTCATTAATGATACGCACAGTGCCCATATCATAGTTTACTTCGTAATCTATTCCTTCCTGCAGTGTCTGTCCGCCGGCTGTTACCACCACTGATCCGCGGGGCACATTGTACCCTACCTGGTATTCACCATTATTAAATGAGGTTGTTTTTGATTTACCGGTTATTTTAAACCGGTTGAGGTTAGCATAGGTTTGCGCTATCGCTTTTATCGTATCATAGAGCGGGTAATAGAGATAGCGGTCCCGCTGCACCTGCGTGCCGTATACATAGTCCAGGTCATGGCCAAAAGGCTCCAGCACCGGGAAGATGATACGGCTCATGGAAGAAATCACGGTAAACCCTTCTATAAAGTCAAATACACCATCGGGCTGCGGATCGCTCTGGTTATTCAGCCGGTCCAGGTTGACAAGGGAGATGATGGGCTGCCCTTCATATTGCGGCAATACATCGGTGGGCGGCAGATATCTTTTTTCACCCAGGCTGGGCTCTTCGTACAGAATGTCCAGCTTGAAGTCTGTACGATCCAGTTGTCCATACCCCACGGAGTAAACGTTCTTCATCATCAGGTCCCATACCGGCAGGTTGGTACGTTGCGATGTTGCCTTCAGCAGCTTTAAGAATAAAACCCGCTGCGAAGATCCGGTGGTATCCGGGGGCACATCCTGCGAAAATTCACCCACCTGGTATATTTTGCCGTTATAAGTATATTGAAATGCCACGCCCAGTACTTCATCTGCCTGCAGAGGTTGCTGCAGTGACAGGAAACCTATACGCGGGTTAAAATAATATTCAGTAGGCAATAGCTTCCGGGCAAATGTTTTTTCAAAATCCTGCACCGGCGTAAGCCCCATGCCTGTCAGTGCAGATTGCACCAGCGATGAATTGCGGGTATTAGGATTGGAGATGATG
>DAOLFO010000155.1:4694-7337 GCA_035326305.1 Chitinophagaceae bacterium | reverse complement strand
AGAAGGCTTCGGGGTCGGGGCTTTTATAACGGTAGAGATCTTTTTCATTGATAATGCCGTCCCGGCTGATATCTTCAAACAATCCATCAATCAGCTTATCTGTAGCCGGATCATACACCTGCTGGTATACAAAGAAAGAGCCTCTGCGGTAGCCTACTGTATTTACAAAAAGCGTTTGACCGGTACCCCCTGATATTCCACCGTAACGATTGCCCAGGAAGCCGGGATCATCGGATATGGTCAGCTTAGTGATTTCATTTTTATTGTATGTGGCGTTAAAGCCCACATTCCACACCAGGTCCTTGTTCCGTATCACATCTGCGCTAATGTTAAACTCAACACCCCTGTTTTCCATACTTCCCACATTCGCTACTATTTTGTTGGAGAAGTTGGTACCGGCTGACTGATCGATTTCGTTTAACAAATCATCTGTTTTACGCAGGTAAAAATCAATAGTACCGGTAATGCGATTATTCAGGAACCCATAATCCAGCGCCACGTTGTAAGTCGTGGTTTGTTCCCACTTACGGTTCTGATAATAGCCGCCCGGCCGGTACAGGTTAAAAAAGGTATTTCCTAACTGGTACTGTGCTGTATTATTGCTCAGGTTGTAGTAGGATATGTAGTCAAAGTAACCAATGCCATCCTGCTGACCAGTCACTCCATATCCTAACCGCAGCTTTAAGTCAGAAATTGCCGAATTGCTTTTTATAAACCCTTCTTCACTGATTCTCCACGCAAAGGCAAGTGTAGGAAATACGCCCCAGCGATTCTCCTTGCTGAAGCGGGATGAACCATCTGTTCTTATGGATGCCGTAAGCAGGTACCTGTCATTCAGGGTATAATTTAAGCGACCATAATAAGAAAGTAGTGTGTATTGTGGTTTGTCAATCACAAAATTTGGCCTGTTTACTACGGTACCATCCCAGGTACGGTCTGGTGAAGCAATAGAGGTGGTCATAAAATCATAATACCCGGTACCTGCCGTAAGGTCTATCCGGCTATTGATGGATTGAATATCCTTAAGGTAGTTCAGGTAAAACTCCGCTGTATAATTGTTGCGGTATGACGAATAACGGTTCCGGGTGCCGCCATGATATATACCGGTAGAGTTGTCCAGGTAACGCTTATAGCCCATAGCAGCACTGTCATCCACATGTACAGTCCCATAGCCGTGTGAGGCATCATAACCCAAATTCAGGTTAGCCCGCAGTTCCGGCAGGAAATGAAATTTATAATCAAATACGATATTGCCGATGCTGCGCAGGGCATTTCCATTGTTATGCTGTTGCTCCAGTAATCCAAGCGGGTTTCGCGGTGTCAGATCACGCAGCCCCGTTACGGTAGAGGGATTCAGGAATTCAAAATATCCGCCATACCGGCTTTTGTCATTAGAGTATACCGGCTGTGAAGGATCGAAAGTAACGGCAGCACCGATAGCGCCTTCGTTGGCAAAGCGGGTTTTGTTGACAGATCCTTTTACATTCAGATCAATGCTCAGGTGATTGTCAAAAAATTTAGGGTTAAGGTTCAGCCCCGCAGAAAACCGCTGCAGGTTACCTGTTTTTAAAATACCATTTTGATTTAAATAACCAACAGAAATCCGGTATGGCATATTGATACCGGCCGCCGCTCCGCTGATGCTAAGATTGTTGTCGGTGCTGATAGCCGTGCGATAGATCTGATCCTGCCAGTCTGTGCTGGCCTCTCCCAGCCTGGCAATCTGTTCCGCTGTACCGTTTGCCGTTACATATGCCCTGTGCTCACCCGGTGTCATCACATCCACCTTCTTCACCAGCGATGCAGATGATACCTGTGTATTAAAGTTGATGCGGGCTTTGCCGCTCCTTCCTTTTTTAGTAGTAATGATGATTACACCGTTGGAAGCACGGGAGCCATAAATAGCAGCCGCAGAAGCATCCTTCAGTATGTTGAAAGTTTCTATATCATTCGGGTTGATCAGCGCCAGCGGGTTGGCGGCACCGGAAATACCGCCATTATCCAGCGGCACACCATCAATTACAATCAGCGGATCATTACTGGCATTCAGCGAAGCTCCACCACGTATACGAATGGTGCTCCCCGAACCAGGTGCCCCGCCATTGGTGGTAATCTGCACGCCTGCCACCTTACCGGCAATCAATTGCTCCGGTGTGGTGATGGCGCCTTTTACAAAATCTTTGGATGAAACAGTGGTGATAGAACCGGTCAGATCTTTTTTACGGGCCGTACCATAACCAATCACCACTACCTCACCGAGCGAAGCGGCGCTTACATCAAGCGATACGTCCACGTTTTGCTTATCTGTAATGTCTGCTTCCTGCGTGGCAAATCCAATATTGGAAAATACGAGGGTGGTAACAGACGGGGCCACAGAAATACTGTAAGCGCCATCAGCGCCGCTCTGTGTACCGGTAGTGCCCCCTTTGGGAGTAATGCTAACACCCGGCAGCGGGCTGCCATCCCGCGCATCTGTTATTTTTCCTGTAATGACTTTGTTCTGGGCAGAAACGATAAGAGAGAAAAACAGCATTGCAGCCACATTCAATGCCTTCAGCAGTTTTTTGCTGGCCATAAGCAACCGTTATCTTGTTAAGCAATTAGATTAGAAAATACACAATGTGTATTTAGAACACAATGTTA
>DAOLFO010000155.1:0-4594 GCA_035326305.1 Chitinophagaceae bacterium | reverse complement strand
CGCCCGGTTTTTTTGCGGAATTCCGGCTTCAGCTTGTACAGCTTACCGGGCCGGTGGGGTACATCCTCTTCCATTTCATTGAGGTCTATCAGCCAGTCCTTGATAGCGATTTTTTTCCGGAAATTTCTCCGGTCGAGGTCCACGCCCAGTATAGCCTCATACAGCTCCTGCAGTTCCCGCAGGGAAAACTTTTCAGGCAGCAGGTTGAAGATAATCGGGTGATCCATCACCTGCTCACGCAGCCTGTCGAGGCAGGTGTCTAATATTTTTTTATGGTCAAATGCCATTTTGCGGATACTGTTTACCGGTATCCATTGCAAATCGTTGTGGGTAAGCTGCAACTTCTGGTGCTTTCGGTCTATCAGTGAATAATACGCCGTGGTAATAACCCTGCCCGACGGGTGGCGGTCTATGCTGCCAAAAGTATGCACCTGCTCCAGGTACACATCTTCCATGCCGGTGCGCTCTTCAAGTATGCGGTAAGAGGCGGCGTCCAGGTCTTCATCGGGCCGCACCAGATCGCCCAGCAGTGAATACATGCCTGAAAATTCCCGGAGGTCAGATTTAATAGCCAGCACCTTCAGCTCTTTTTCATCATAGCAAAATATCACACAGTCTACCGATATGGCAATATTGAAATAATCAAGGTGGCTGATCTTTTCCAGTTCAGCGGTCTTCAGTGCATTGGGCTGTTTGTTCATAGTCATATTTGAGGGCCAAATTTAGAAATTACTGCAACAGGATTTACCGTACCACCACCTTAATCGTTTTTTTAGCTTCCGGCGTCTGTATTTTTAATATATAAACACCGGGAGGCAGGTACTTATCTGCCCACGGAATCGTTTGCTCCCCGGCCACCAGGTTTCCGTTAAACAGACTGGCCACGTATTTACCTGAGCTGTTTACCAGTATTATTTCCGCCTTAGAAGCCGCCGGGGCATTTATACGAATCACAGAAGCAGGGGTAACAGGATTAGGGCCCACCGATACCGTCAGCTCATCAGCCGGGTCTATGGGCGGGGGATCTACAGGCGGAGGTTCGGGAGCGCCGCCCGCATTCCTGTTAAGCAATACCTTATACTCACCCGGCTGCAGCGTAATGGCCTGCACCGTGCTGGTGATATTGACGGAGGTATTGGACAGGTAATCATACCACACACCTGTTTTGGGATAAGTAAAGCTGAATGGCTGCGCCGTCAATCCAAAATTACCGATCACACAAATCATGGAAGTATCATTAGCAGAGCGGACCGTCATCCATTTAAAAGCGCCGCCCAGGTTTTTATCTATCGTTACATTGCTGGCAGTAAACACATCTTTGTACCAGCCATGATAGCGCAGGGCGGCCATGCGGCTGTATACATTATACAATTGCGTTCTTCTTGCCTGCTGCTGGTAGTCCCAGCGGATGGGCTTATTCGCCGTGCGGCAATCATCATTTACCGATCCGTCCGGGCAATAGTTGATCGGGTATTCATAACCCAGCTCTCCAAACTGCCAGATCATTTTTGGCCCCGGCATCCCCATCAGGAAGGCAGCGCAAAGCTCATTACGCTTTAGTGAAGTAGCAGTGTCTTTTATGCTGTAGCCGCCGGATGCATTGCCATAGTTAATATTCCGGTAAGCCATCCGCTCTTCATCATGACTTTCCATATAGGTCACCAGGTAAGGATTAGTCCATCCGCGGACACTGTGCAGGCCCCCTTCAAAATTGGAATTATCCAGCCAGCCCATAGCAGCTTCGCTGAAGTTGTGATTCAGGTTTCCCCAGAACATCATTCCGTGGTTTGAAAGTTCCATTTCTTCGCTATTGGCGGCAAAGTGCTCCAGTATCACATACGCCCCGGATGACTTTAGCTGTACCGTATCATAGTATTTTTTCCAGATAGCCACACGGCTGGCATCATAATTCGACCAGCCGTTCACATTACAGTTACCGCCGGCCGCATCGCAGGTTTGGTTTTGGGTAAATCCTTTGGACAGGTCAAACCGGAAGCCATCTATTTTATATTCCTTCAGCCAGTGCTCCACCACCCTGCTGAAGAAATAATTTGTAGCAGCACTTTCATGGTTCATATCAAAGCCTACATTAAAAGCATGCTTTGCCACAGGGTTAAACCAGGGATTATCAGCAGCCGGGCGGTTATTGGCCCCATCCCAGTACAGTTGTACCATCGGCGATAAGCCAAAAGAATGGTTAAGCGCAATATCCATAATGACCGCAATGCCCTGGCTATGGCAGGCATCCACAAACTCTTTGAGCCGGTTCTTTGTGCCATAGTATTTATCCGGGGCAAAATAAAAGTCAGGATTGTAGCCCCAGCTTTCATTTCCTTCAAATTCATTAAAGGGGAGCAGCTCTATCGCATTTATGCCCAGCCTCTTTAAATAAGAAAGTGTATCCTTCAGTGTTTTCCAGTCATGCGCTGTTACAAAATCACGCAGCAGCAATTCATAGATAAACAGGTTGCGCTTATCCGGCTTTACAAAATTGTTGTTTGTCCAGGTATAGTCAGGCGCATTTGTTTGCAAAATGCTTACGATGCCCGACTGCCCGGCAGGATACGCTTTTAAAGAAGGATAAGTAGCAGCAGAGATATAGCTGTCATTCCAGGGATCTAAAATTTTTTCTGCATAGGGATCAGCAATTTTCAGTGTCCCGTTTACCAGGTACTGGTAAGCATATTCTGTACCTGCTGTCAGCCCGTTTACCTGCAGCCACCAGTATTTTCCATCCGGTGTCCTGTTCATTTGGTAGGCCGTTTGCTCTGCCCAGTTGCTGCCCGGAAACTCACCAATCACACTCACCCTGTTCTTCCCCGGCGCTTCCAGTACCAGCACGGCTGATGTGCCGGATAAATAATTAATGCCTGGTTTGGTACCAGCCGGCAGCGGCGCTTCGTTCACACCACCGCTCACAAAAAATTTCACCGAATCCTTAACAGTTACCGGACCGTCTGTTGCTTCTACTATAATCGTTGTATTGCCACCTGCTGTCAGCACCGGTGTGGCCTGGATGGAAGTAGCGGCGGCAGCAGACTGAACCTGCGTGCCATTCAGGTATATTTTTAAATCGGCCGGCTTATTGGATAGTGCATTGATAGTGATATTATCATTGACAGCGCGGGTGATAGCTTCCGGCTCCCGGATATACTTAGGCTGAAAAGGCGGAACAGTAATGCGCACGGCAATATCATTAGTATACACCGGCACATACATATCTCCGCCATCGGCATTACGCTGTACCTGGTTGCCGGAGCCATTGCGAAACAAAATGGCTATTGCCAGCACCGTTTCCGTAGGATCGGTGATGCCAAAAAAGCTGCGGATACTGCCGGTAATGGCATAGCTCCATTTATTAGTGCCGGCCGGCGCTGCCTTGCCGGCTTCAGGCGCGGAGGGCCACTCAAAAGGGGCATACTTCCAGTCGCTGCTGCTGGTACTTTTATTTGTAATCACGCCAATATGCACATACACATCGCCGCTAAAGCCCAGCAGTCCCTGGTTGCCTTTAGCAGCGTCCATGGTAATAGTAATGGCATCTGTTTCTTTAGCAAAGGAAGGAGTCCATTCCAGCAACTGTGCCCGGAGCAGCACAGAGGCACACAAGGCTATTGCAGCCAGCAGCAATCGTTTCATCATCAGGCAATTTTATTTTAAGCAAAACAGGCGCACCATAGCAATACCTGCTGTTCAAAACCGAAGATAAATAAAATATGTACTTTTTACACATTAAATCAAAAAATCTCTCTTTCCCCGATTTCGGGCATATCCCTACCTTTATCCGGAAACTAACGATATGTACTCTCCGGAAGCAACACAGCAAATTCAGCAGCAGACAGTTAGCCTGTTAAAAAAGACCAATGAGCACACTATCCGGCCCGCAGATGCCGGGCCGCTGCGGCAGGCGCTCCGTTTTCATGAATACCGTTATTATATATTAAACGACCCGCTGCTGGCCGACTATGAATATGATCTGCTGTACAAAGCGCTGGAGAAATTAGAGGCGGATGATCCGGCATTAATTACGGCCGACTCTCCCACACAGCGGGTGGCCAAAGGGCTGACCAAAGAATTTCCCACGGCTCAGCACCTGGTGCCGATGCTGTCACTTGACAACTCCTATAACAGCGAAGACCTGCTTGACTTTGACCGCAAGGCAAGGGAGGCCACCGGGCTGCCGGCTGTAGAGTACAGCGTGGAGCCAAAGTTTGATGGCGGCAGCATTTCCCTTATTTATGAAAATGACCTGCTGGTGCGGGGCGCCACCCGCGGCAATGGTGTGGAAGGTGATGAGATCACTACTAATATCCGGCAAATACGATCCATGCCGCTTTCCGCCCGGTTTTCTGACTATGGTATACAAACCGTGGAGATACGGGGTGAAGTGCTTATCAATAAAAACAATTTTGCCCGGTATAATCAGGCTCTGATCGATCAGGGCCTGCCACCATTGGCCAATCCCCGCAATGCTGCTGCCGGTACCCTGCGCATAAAAGATCCGGCCGAAGTATCCAGGCGGCACCTTGAAGCTTTTGTTTATCATATCAGTTACTACACACTGCTGCCCGGCAGGGAAGAGCCGGAATTATTA
>DAOLFO010000154.1:0-7359 GCA_035326305.1 Chitinophagaceae bacterium | reverse complement strand
CAATAGAGCGGTATGTGGAACAAAAAAAGAAAAGATTTGCAGACCTGCCGCCGGAACTGCTGGTGACGGAGAAAGGCCGGCCTTTGTATAACAAGTATGCGTATACACTGGTAAACCATTATTTAAAGCCGGCGGAAACACTGGATAAGCGCAGCCCCCACGTGCTGCGGCACACTTTTGCCACCCACCTGATGAATCACGGTGCCGACCTCAATGCCGTAAAGGAACTGCTGGGCCATGCCAGCCTGGCCGCTACACAGGTATATACGCACAATACTATCGAGAAGCTGAAGGAGGTGCATAAGAAAGCCCATCCCCGGGGCTGACAGGCGGTGTTTTGTAGATAAAAAATCAGGCGAAAATGTTTGTAAAACGCATGTGTTTGCATTAACTTCATAGGGTAACAAAACCGCTCCCGCCTATGCGCTGATTTCTCCCCTTTTTTAAGCTCTTTTATTTATTGTTTCATTAAAAATGACGACCATGAACGTAAACATTCAGACTGTTCGTTTTGATGCGGATACACGATTGATAGAGTATGTGAACAAGAAGCTGCAAAAGCTTACTACTTTTCATGACCGCATCATACAGGTAAGCGTGTATCTGAAACTGGATAATGTAGTGCACACCATTAAGGACAAGATTGCCGAAATCAGGATCCATGTTCCCAGGCACGAGTTTTTTGTAAAAGCAACCAGCAAGTCGTTTGAAGGATCGTTTGATGATGCATTCGATTCTATCGTCAACCAGATAAAAAGGAAAAAAGAAAAACAGGCCGCTTAGCCCGGCCGCTAAAAAAATTAAAGACCCTGCAAATGACAGGGTCTTTTTGTTTATATACATAAAATGCAGCCCGGCCCCGGCAATATTCGCTTATTTTTATAGCTGCTAATTTTCAATACATTTTTTACAAGCTTATGCAAACCTTTCTTATGACAATAAGATGGATGATCATTATTTGCCTGGTACAGGCAGCTGCCTGTACGGCAGAAAACAAGAATGGCCAGGTAGCCGGCGACATTGCGCAGGTGGAAAACTCGCTTACGCCCGGTATTATTTACGGCGATACGGTGCTGCAGCTTAACCTGGAGCAGCGCATGAAGGAAACCGGTGTAAAAGGACTTAGCATCGCCGTGATACGCAACTACAAGGTGGAGTGGGCAAAAGGCTACGGCTGGGCCGATGAAGCTGCCGGGAAAAAAGTAACAGCTGCTACAAGGTTCCAGGCGGCATCCATCAGCAAAAGCCTTAATAGCCTTGGCGTACTGGCGCTTGTGCAGGAAGGCAGGCTGGACCCGGATGCAGATATCAACCGGTACCTGAAGCGGTGGAAATTTCCGTATGACAGCGCTTCGGGCGGGAAAATAATCAATACCCGCCACCTGCTGAGCCATACAGCCGGCCTCGGCATTCATGGCTTTCCGGGCTATACGCCCGGTGATGCATTGCCCACCATCATCCAAATAATAAACGGGGAGAAACCCGCTAATACCAAAGCTGTCCGCTCTGTCTTTGAGCCGGGTAAAAAATTTCAGTATTCCGGGGGCGGCACCACAATTTCACAACTGCTGGTGGAAGATATTACAGGGCGGGACTATGCAGATTATATGCAGGAGAAAGTACTGGCTCCGCTGGGCATGACCAATAGCTCTTTCCGTCAGCCGCCTGTGGCCAAAGCTGAGTTGGCCACAGGCTATTATGGTAACGGGGAGCCGGTAAAGGGGAACTTTCATATTTACCCGGAGCAGGCTGCAGCAGGATTGTGGACCACACCCACCGACCTGGCAAAATATATTATCGAATGCCAGCTTGCGCTGGAAGGGAAATCAGAGAAGGTTTTGTCAAAGGAAATGATGCAAATGAGGATGGCCCCTTATATTGACAGCGTTGCTGCATTGGGAGTATTTATTGTGAAAGCAGGTGCTGATACTTATTTTAATCATAATGGTGGAAATGAAGCTTTCCTCTGCACTTCTTATGGCAGCCTCAAGGACGGTAATGGGGTGGTGATCATGATTAACGGCGAGAATTATGCCGTGATTAGTGAGCTGCTGAACAGTGTGGCACGGGTATACCAATGGAAAGATTTTTATAAGCCGGAGTTTAGAAGGGTGGTCACCATTCCGGCAGACAGTCTTGATTCCTATACGGGCAATTTTTTATTGGACAGGGATACGATAAGCATTATCCGCTGTGGAGACAAGCTCTGCATTCAGCAAAACAGGCAGCCAGTAAACGGGTATGAAATGATCTTCTCTGACCCACTGCATTTTTCTATCCGCGAAGTGCCGGGAGCAAACTTCAGCGTGTTGCGCAATGCAGCCGGCGCTATAGAAGCGCTGGAACTGAAGCAGGATGGAGAAGGGAAAAAGCTGCCGAGGATAAAATAGGGCAGATATATGACGCGGTATTGGATTTTAGAGGTGTAATAATTAGTACTTAACGTATAATGCTATTCAACCGGCAATCAGGCTGGTTTCTTTGTGTATTCTTAGCGGCAACTTTGCGAACGATGCAGTTTTAATTTTACCACAAAGGAAAAACAAAGAAAGCGCAAAGAATTGCAAAGAGGGTTTAATAAATTATTACCTGTGTACTATTGAATACCCCTTATTTCAGACAGGTAACCATGGGCCCCGGGGTAATAGCTGTAAAGTAAATCCTTAATGTCCCTTAATTCCTGTTAATTGCTGTTACTCGTTCAGGATATACATGGCATACAAAGAATCTTTATACGCCTTATATGTTTCAACTAAAACAGGTAGCATATTAAAATCATTCGCACAACACATTAGTACTTAACCTGACAAATTGAGTATTAATTTTTCAATTTCTCCAAAGGAGTACAGGTTAAATAAATTTTAGCAGGAGTGTAAAATCGCAGTGTACACAGCCCATATTATGGCTATTTCCTGGTAATAGGAGCAGGTTAATTGTACTTTTAAGTAGCCATATACGCTGAGCTTAATTCTTTACCATCATCCCTCTTTTACTTTCTTTTCTTCACGTCCAGCAACTCCAGCTCAAAAACAAGTACAGCGCCACCGGGTATAGCGGGTGGGCTTCCATGCACGCCGTACCCTAACTCATGCGGGATATATAGTTTGTAATGGGAGCCAACGGCCATCAGTTGCAGGCCTTCTGTCCAACCGCGTATGACCTGGTTCAGCGGGTATACCAGCGGCTCATTCCTGTTGTAAGAAGCGTCAAACTCTGTTCCGTCGATCAGGGTGCCGCGGTAATGGCATACAAACGTATCAAGAGCTGCAGGTTTAATGCCCGTCCCTTCCCTAATTACTTCATATTGCAGGCCGGAAGCGGTCACTTTCACTTCCGGGCGCAGTTTGTTCCTTTCCAGGAATGCCCGTCCGGAGTCAATGATCTGCTGCGATTTTTCCTCCTGCATTTTATTGGCATAGTTGTTCAGTACGGTGAGCGCCATGTTTTCATCAATCAGTGTGGGCTGGTTGCTCAGTACTTCACCAATAGCTTTGGTGATCATATCCGTATTGATTTCTGTCATATTTTGAAAGAGCAGGGAGCTGCCGATGTTGACACCCAGCGCATAACCGGCAGAGTCTGCCAGCGTTTTCAGCAGTGGAAGCGTATCCGTTGCTACTGTATCAACTGCCACTGCTGTTACTGGGGTCACGGTAGTTTGCTGCGGTGTTTTGCATTGCGTTAATAAGCCCATGCCAGCAAGCAGTACAAGTCCGGTGAAATAATTTTTCATAATTTTCAGATTGTTTGCAAAAATAACAGGAGCGGAGCATTTATCATAATATAGAAAATAATGGAAGCAATACAGGAGTTTATCCGGCCCGTGCAGGTACGCTGGTCTGATCTGGATCCTAATTTTCACCTGCGGCACTCCGTCTATTACGACTGGGGCGCTTACTGCCGTGTAGCATACCTTGAGTCAATAAGGCTGGACATGAAACGCCTGCAGGAACTGCGCACCGGGCCCATTCTTTTCCGGGAGGAGTGCATATTCCGCAAGGAAATAAAAACGGGCGATATAGTGACAATAGATATGCGGGTGCAAAAGGCCAGGCGGGATTTTTCAAGATTTACTATCCGGCATGAAATCAGGAAAAACGGGGACATACTTTCGGCCGTGCTCACGGTAGATATAGCGTGGATGGATGTGCTGGCCCGCAAGCTGACAGCATTACCGGAAGAAGATGCGCAGTTGCTGCAGGCATCGCCGCTTACGCCGGATTTTCAGTGGCTTGACTGACCGGCTCCTTTGACAGCAGGATAACCTTGCCGGGATAGCGGGCGGCATAGCCTTTTACCAGGTTCCTGATGAAGAGGTTCTCTTTATAAGGCGTGACATGATCTTTCCACTCCTCCGGCTGCAGGATTTGTATATCATCTGCAAGGTACCCCATGCCATAAAAACGGCCTTCCCACATCAGCACGCAGGACTTATCAGCACCATTCAGCCCGCCTTCCACTATGGCAAATGAATCCTGTGAATGCAGCGAAGCTATTGCTGCTATTACTTTATCATTATAGCTCCCTGTAGTTTCCTGTCCGCAGCAGGCCCCGTCGCAGGTTCCTTCTGCTATTCCCTGGCAGTCATCCTTACCTATATCTAGGAAGCATAGCCGGGGGCAAAGCCGGTATTCCTTCACCAGTTTGCGCAGCAAAGAGAACCCGTCTGTGAGGTAGTGAAACGTATAAGCCGGGCGAAGCTGCTTCTTTGTTTTATCTATACACAGGCGCAGGTATCCTCTTTGATCTTCGTACACAAATATGCCGTACAGGTTCTCCGCATTTTTTTGTGAATAATTAAAAGCAGGCCACAGTCTTTTTATTTCCGTTGACTCCAGTATCTGTGCCATCAGTTCAGTAGCACAGGGCTGAAAGGAAATAGAATAGGTATGCCGGAGAAAATTTTGTTTTTGACGGCTGTCGGAATTATTGCTGAAATGGCTGTTGACACGGTACCGTATATTTTTTGCCTTACCTACATAGATCACTTTACCTTTTTCGTTATGAAAATAATATACGCCGGGCGTATAGGGCAGGTTGTCAAAATCCTCTTTCTTTACATTTGGTGGCAGCACGCTTTCCTTGCTGTTGCGGTAAAGGCTTTTGGTGATAAATTGCTCCCGGTCATTTTCCAGCAGCAGTTGAAACAGCCGCACGGTAGCTGCCGTATCCCCGCCTGCACGGTGCCGGTCGTTATTAGGTATGCCCAGTGAGTGGCAGAGATTGCCCAGGCTGTAAGAAGGCAGGCCGGGCAAAATTTTCCTGCTTAACCTTACGGTACACAGCTTTTTTGTTTGTAACTGGTAACCACAGGCTGCAAGATGATGCCGGATAAAGGAGTAATCAAAATTGACATTATGCGCTATAAATACTTTATCGTGCAGGAGGGAATAAATTTTTTCAGCCACATTTTCAAACAGGGGAGCCTGCTGCACCATATCCTGTGTAATGCCCGTCATGGACTGGATATAATAGGGTATCGGGCGGCAGGGGTTGATCAGTGTTTCAAATATTTCTGTCACACGCCCTTCCTGCAGCACCTGTATGCATATTTCGGTGATGCTGTTGGAGGAGGCATGTCCTCCCGTTGTTTCTATGTCTACAATGGCGTACATGGCCTGGCGGAAACGGATACTTTATGAAAAGGAATAACGAATTTCGCAAAAAAAATGCAGGGTGGATATACAAAAGCAGGAGATGTTTAAAAACAGGCTGGTAAAAATGCAGCGGCATACAGGACGGCAGGCGCGGCGCCTGGGCGTGACCTGCTACCGGGTGTATGATCATGATCTGCCGGAGTTTCCTTTTTGCGTGGAGTGGTATGGTGATAAGCTGTACGTGGCGGAGTACCGCAGGCGGCATGGTATGGCAGAGGAAGCGCATGAGCAATGGCTGGAGCAAAGTATAGATACGCTTTGTACTGCACTGCAGGTACAGAAAGACCAGGTATACCTGAAGCTGCGCCAGCGAAAACCCGGCCGCCTGGGCCAGTACCAGCGGCTGGATGCCAGCAAAAATGAAACAGTGGTGCAGGAAAATGGCTTAAGCTTTTTAGTCAATCTTAGCGATTACCTCGACACCGGGCTCTTCCTGGATCACCGGCTTACCCGGCAAATGGTGCGGGAGCAGGCTGCCGGCAAAAAGGTACTGAACCTGTTTGCCTATACCGGCTCCTTTTCCGTATATGCTGCTGCGGGCGGTGCGGCCAAAGTAGTGACCGCTGACCTGTCCAATACCTACCTGGCCTGGGCAAAACGTAACCTGGAGATGAACGGGTTCACCGACGATACAAAATTTCCGCTGGTGCAGGCTGATGTAAAGGCATGGCTGAAGCAGCAGCCTGCCGCTTCATTTGACCTGATCATTATGGACCCGCCTACTTTCAGCAACAGCAAGCGGATGGATGATATACTCGATATACAGCGGGACCATGCAGTGCTGATCAATGACAGCCTGGCGCTGCTACAGCCGGGTGGCAGGCTTTTTTTCAGTACCAACTTCCGGAAATTCAGCCTGGAGAAAGAAAAGATAAAAGCTGCGGTAATAAAAGATATTACCAAACAAACCACGCCTTTTGATTTTGAAGGGAGGTTGTGGAGGTGGTGTTTTATGATGGAGGTTTGAAGTTTAAGGTTTAAAGTTTTTTGCCGCAACCTTAAACTTCAAACCTTCAACTTTTTAACTTTCTAATCCTGCACCCTCAAAATCTATTCTTCCACATCATACTTTCCACCGGCTTATCGGGCTGGCCGCTGTATTTGGCATTTTTCTTCTGATTGTATTTTACTGCTATTTCTCCCTCTACCGGGAAATAAATAAGCTGGCCCACGGGCATACCTTTATACACTTTTACCGGCTGTTTTACAGATATCTCCAGTGTCCAGTGCCCGCAAAAGCCTACATCGCCCTTACCGGCTGTGGCGTGGATATCAATGCCAAGCCGCCCTGTGGAAGATTTGCCTTCAAGAAAAGGTACATGCGCATGTGTTTCGGTATATTCCAGCGTCACACCAAGGTAGAAGATATGCGGGTACAGCACAAAGCCGTCATCCGGTATTTCAAAGTATTCAATTTCGTTGTGCTTCTTGGCATCAATGATATGCTCTTTATAGGTGGCCAGCCATTTGCCAAGGTGCACATCATAGGAGTTGCTGCCCAGGCATTCACGGTCATAAGGTTTTAATACAATCGTTCCTTTCTCTATTTCTTCCAGTATCCGGTTGTCTGATAGGATCATGCTATTTGTTTTTTTGTTACCAGCTTCAGTTTTTCATGGCATCTTCGTACAGTTGCCCGGTTTTTTGGCGGATTGCACACTTCAACTTCTGTATCTTTACCTGTTAGTAATAAGTGGCGGTT
>DAOLFO010000153.1:0-7372 GCA_035326305.1 Chitinophagaceae bacterium | reverse complement strand
GCTTCGGTGCACCAGAAGCAGCCATTGGCGAAAGTGGCGGTGTCGGTATTTGCTATTGCACGGGTGTTCATTGCAAATTCTTTTTTAGATGTTGTACTTCTTTTAGTATTACCGGAGCAGCTATACAGAGAAAGCAGAGGAATAACAATACTGGCAAAAATAAAGTTCATAATTACAGTTCTTGGGAAATCAAACACACCTTCCAGGGCGGAGAGAAAATAGAATTTATAAGTTTTCCGACCTGGTTAATTATTATTTAGTCGTAATAAAGTTCCGAATATAAAATGTTATTATTTATAAAATATTAATAATCATTTATTTGAGAGAAGTGTTCGAAAGGTCGTAAAAAAATTAATAAAGTTTTTTATTTTTTTAAAAAGTTCTTTATTTTAGGTTATTATTTTAATAAGCTATTGTTACTTAATAACCGATTGCTATGGGGAAGAGAGGATATTATAAGGGTTTATTATTAAGAGAATTTTATTTCTCCGGTAAGCTTTCCTGTGCCGACCTGAGTGAGCGAATTGGCAAAAGCATTCCGCTTACCATGAAAATACTGAATGAGCTGATGGCCGAAGGTTATGTCACTGAATCAGGCTATGCTCCTTCCAGTGGCGGACGCCGCCCTATTATGTACTCCATCAGGCCTGACACCATATATATATTATCGGTAGCCATGGATCAGCTTGTGACCCGTATTTCCCTGATGGATATAGAAAACCAGCATGTGCTGCCCATTGAGAAATTTGAACTGCCACTGCCAAAGAATCCCCGGGCCATACACATTCTTGCCGATAAGATGGCGGAAGTGATACATCGCTCTGGTATTGACAAAAAGAAAATTGTGGGGGCTGGCATCGGTATGCCGGGTTTTATTGACTTCAAAAAGGGGATTAACTACTCCTATATGGAGACGGAGGACAAAACAATCACCCAGTTTTTGTCCGATAAGCTCAGCATGCCGGTGTACATAGATAATGACTCCAGCCTGATAGCCCTTGCCGAGTTTCGCTTTGGCGCCGCCCGCCATAAAAAAAATGCCATGGTCATCAATATTAGCTGGGGCATCGGCCTGGGCATGATATTGAATGGGGAGCTGTTTCGCGGGCACAATGGTTTTGCAGGTGAATTCAGTCATATTCCTTTATTCAATAATAATAAACTGTGCGGCTGCGGAAAAAGCGGGTGCCTGGAGACGGAAGCATCACTGCAGGTAGTGATTGAAAAAGCGGCGAAGGGTTTGAAAGAAGGACGGATATCAGCATTGGGCAACGAGTTTCCCAGCGGGCATGCCGAGCAGGATTGGGAAACGCTGGTGAGTGCAGCGCTGAAAGGAGATCGGTTTGTGGTAGAGCTGCTTTCGGATACCGGCTATGATATTGGAAAAGCGGTGGCTATTCTTATTCACCTGGTAAATCCGGAGACCGTGATCCTGAGCGGGCGGGGTACGCTGGCCGGTAAGGTATGGCAGGCACCTATACAGCAGGCGTTGAACGAGCACAGCATTCCGAGGCTGGCAGCCAATACCACCCTGGCCATTTCCACGCTGGGGTACCAGTCAGAACTGATTGGATCAGCGGCGCTGGTGATGGAAAACCGGGTAAGGGAGCAGGCCAAGCCCCTTATGCTGGGAAAGCAGAAGGATGCGCTGGCACCAGAAGTCAATTAGGCTATTCTTGAATTACATATGCTAATATTTATCTAAACATTAAAAACAACTGCAATGAAGAACAAACGATTCTTGATCGTACTGCTCGCCTTGCTGCTCGGCAATGCTATCTTGCTGGCGCAGGGCAGGCGTACAATTACCGGTGTTGTCAACGACAGCGAGGGGCGGCCGGTGCCATCGGTTACAGTAGCTGTAAAAGGAACGACTCAATCTGCGGTGACAGATGAGGGCGGCCGTTATAGCATTACTGTGGAAAACGATAATGCCGTGCTGGTATTTAGCTCCGTAGGTTTTGAAACGGTGGAACTGAATGCTGGCTCTGCTGCCACGCTCAATGCCACACTCAATGCCAGTGCTACTAACCTGGGAGAGGTAGTGGTAACAACAGCCCTTGGTATTAAACGCCAGGCCAAGTCACTGGGTTATGCTGTACAGGAACTGCGCGGCGGTACACTGTCTGATGCTAAAGAAACTAACCTGGCTAATGCGCTGAGCGGTAAAGTAGCAGGGTTACAGGTGGTTCGCTCCAGTAATGGTGCGGGCGGCTCTTCTAAAATAGTATTACGTGGTAATACGTCACTAACAGGAAATAATCAGCCACTGATTGTTGTAGATGGAATTCCTATCGACAACTTCACTGGTACAAGCGAAAATGGTTATTGGAGCGCCGGCTTTGACCGTGGTAACGGCTTGGGTGATATCAGCGCTGACGACATTGAAACGATGTCTGTCCTGAAAGGCCCCTCCGCAGCGGCTTTGTATGGCTCACGGGCAGGAAATGGCGTTATTCTGATTACCACTAAAAGTGGTCGTAAGCAAGCTGGCCTTGGTATTACCTTTTCCATGACACAAGGTGTGGAAAGTATTTTTATCAGACCTGAACTGCAAAACTCCTTTGGCCAAGGGGAGAATGGGGTATTTGATGCAACGTCTCAGCTTAGCTGGGGACCTAAAGCCGAAGGCCAGACGGTAACCAAATGGGACGGTTCACAGTCAGCCCTTTCCACTTCACATGATAATATCTCAAATTTTCTGCAAAACGGGACAACCCAAAACTATAATCTTTCTTTTCAGCAACAGTTTGGCGGAACTTCCTTCTATTCTTCAATAGCAAGGTGGAATGACAAAAGTATTATACCTGGTAATAAATTAGAGCGTACCAACCTAACAGCACGTGCCACTTCAAAATTTGGGAAAAACAACCGCTGGACTACGGATACAAAAATTTCATACAATAATACGGCTGGTTTTAATAGGCCTATTAATGGACGTGATGTAAGTAATGTTTTCACCCTCTATACCTTGCCGAGAAGCATGGATATCCGTGATTTCAGTGCTGCAACGGATGAATTTGGTGATATGATTTGGTACCATGGATCTCCGGGCTGGCAAAATAACCCATACTGGAATAATAAATACAACCAGAATCAGGATGTGAGAGACAGGTTTATTATGAATGGCTCTGCAAAATACGACTTTACAGATTGGTTGAGTGCTGAGATCAGGGCAGGAGCGGATATTTATACAACGAGCACGAGCAGAAAAGTATATGCGGGAAGCAATAGGGATAACGAATATAGTGAAGGGAAGCAAACCTTTACTGAAACAAACTATAGTGCCCTCTTAACAGCCAGAAAAGATAATGTTATAGGAAAATTCGGAGGTGTTATTACGGCGGGTGGCAACCTGATGCATCAAAAGTCCAGTTATATTGGAATTGGTACAGGTAAATTAGAAGTGCCGAACGTTTTCTCATTGACAAACGGAGTTGGTGCTCCAAGCATAGGTCAGGCATACAGCCGCAAAAAGATCAACTCCCTTTACGGGTCAGTTGGGGTAAACTATGACGGGTACATTTACCTTGATGCCACTTTCCGGAATGACTGGTCTTCAGCTTTGATAGAAGAAAACCGGTCTTACTTCTATCCTTCAGTTAGCTTGTCATATGTGATAACTGAAATGATTGATAAAATGGGAGGTGTGCTACCTGCCTGGATTAGCTATGCCAAACTCAGAGCCTCGTATGCTGCTGTTGGCAACGACCTGGCTCCATACAGCCTGTATAATGGATATGAAATTAAAAAAGACCCGCTCAGCAACACGTACGCTATTCGTAATTCTGTGCTAAAAGATGCTAATGTAACCAGTGAGCTAATCAAGTCGCAGGAACTGGGTGTTGAAGCAAGGTTTTTTAATAGCAGAGTTGGTATTGATTTCACCTGGTATAAATCAAATGCCACCAATCAGCTGATTGATATTCCTATGGACCCTCTCAGCGGCTACTCTTTTAGAAAAGTAAACGCAGGTGATATTCAGAATAAGGGTATTGAGTTGATGGTTGATGCCAGGATACTTTCTAATCCCCAGTCGTTGAATTGGTCAATCATGGCAAATTTTTCTAAAAATGAAAACAAGATAATTGATATTGCGAGTGACCTTGACGTTAATGAATACCAGCTCGGAAATTTTGATGATTTATTCATAAGGGCAGCAAGTGGCGGCTTGTATGGTGATATTTATGGCACACGCCTGCTGCGTGTAAAAGATCCCAGCAGCCAGCATTTTGGCAAGCTGCTGCTTAATGGAAATGGCCTTCCGCAAAGAGATGCTGAGATTGTAAAGCTGGGTAATCAGCAAGCAAAAGGACTGATAGGAGTAACAAATACATTTACATATAAAGGGTTTGGCTTCTCTTTCCTGATTGACGCCCGTATTGGCGGTGAAATATTTTCAGCATCGAATGTGAGCTTGCAAAGATTTGGAGTGGCGGCCGTAACTGCACCAAATGGTGAAAGACCCGAAATGGTTGTGGATGGAGTGGTTGCAGACGGTAGCGGGCATGCGGTCAATACTAAGGCAGTATCACAGCAACTGTATTGGAATACCCTGGCTACTCTTAACAACCTGGGTGTAGGAGAAGCATATCTTTATGATGCTACCAACGTGCGCCTACGTAATGTACAATTGAGCTATTCGCTGCCTAAAAATTTTCTGTCAAAGACTCCAATTCAAAACGCCAGGCTGGCTTTGTCCTGTAACAATGTATGGATGATAAAAAGCCACCTGATGGGGATTGACCCAGAGTCTGTATTTGCAACAGGAAGTAATGCGGTAGGTTTTGAGAATGGAGCGTTTCCAACTATGCGTTCATTCCTCTTTAGTTTGTCATTAGGTTTCTAGTTTAACACTACTTAAAAAAAGTATATGAAAAAAATTCTCAAATACACTGGTATCCCATTAATAGCGGTAACGCTGCTGGGAGGGTGTAGTAAGTTTGATGAAATAAATGAAGATCCATACCTGGTAACAGAAGAGCAGGTGCAGGTAGAATATTTTATTAACAACGCCATTGTAGGCAGTCAGCAGGATCCTCATATTGCCGAAAGGATATTTGTCCTGTACTGGAAAACAGCAGGCCGCCAGCAACTTGGTGGAGGAATATCCAGCGGAGGGTATAATGATGGCTGGTCCAGCGATTACTATGGAGGTGGGTTTATGGGAGGCTGGCTGAATGGTATTAATACCGGCATCCAGGTGGCCGAGAAGCAAATTGCGGCCGGAAATATTAAAGCGTATACTAATAACCTTCTTCAGGTGGCTCGTATCTGGCGAGTATACCTGATGAGTGAACTGGCTGATAATTTTGGCCCGATCCCAATCAATGCCTTCCAGGGAGTGAACCCGGAGTTTTCTGATTTGAAAACCGTTTACTACTTCTTTTTAGATGAACTAAAGGATGCTTCCTCTAAGCTGGATATTTCAATAACGGGCCCGGATGCAAAGTTTGATCAGGCCTATGGTTTTAACTATACTAAATGGCAAAAATACGCCAATTCGATGCGCCTGCGACTTGCTATGCGTTTGTCTGAGGTAGATGCTGCAAAAGCGAAATCTGAATTTGAGGCCGCCGCCGCTTTGCCTTTGCTCACATCTGCTGGAGATATATTTCAGGTTGCAGAAAAGGATGGGTGGGATGCTTTGACCGGAGTCATGACCCGTACGTGGAATCACTTTCAGCTTCCCGCCACTACAAATAATATATATGTGGGGCTTGGAGGCGTTAAGTCTGAAGACCAGCTTTCTGATGACAAGCATCCGTATATTAAGTCTGCAAATTATATGGGTTTAAGATTTCTAGACCATTTTACAACAAAGACTAATGATCCCTTTGCCGGCTATTGGCTCGATGGACTACCTTATACGATAGACCCTAGGGCATATAAGGCTTACATCATACCTGGGGATGTCACAAATCCACAGTTTAATACATATGGTGGTGATGCAGCTTCTACTACAGTAAGGAACCTGATGGCTGGTACTAACCCTGATAATATAGTAAAGACACTGGACGCCAAATTTACCTGGAACGCCTCTTGCAATGGAGACTGGGGTATAAAAGGAACTAAAAATCAGATACGCTCCCATATTGGTGCTACACCCCGGCATGCACACAAATTTAGAAATAGCACTAATAAGCGCATTTTCTTTGCAAACTGGGAAACCTATTTCCTTCTGGCAGAAGGTGCTGTAAGAGGCTGGACAACACCTATGACAGGTGAGGCCGCTTATGAAGCAGGTATAGATGCCAGTTTTGCTTACTGGGATGTAAGCGAATTTGCAGATGCTTATAAAGCTTCGACTGACTATAACAGAGTGGGAACTTCTGTAAGCTGGACACATACTACAGAGCCACCTGCAATGCGAACTATGGATTACAAAGATGGCTATACAGATGTTGCTAGTACGGTAAATGTGGCTTACCCCGTAAACCATCTTTATGAAAATGGAACAGTAAAAAATGATCGGCTGACCAAGATCATCACACAAAAGTTTATTGCACAAAATCCCTGGCTTCCATTGGAGGCATGGAGTGATCATCGTCGTTTGGGCCTGCCATTTTTTGAAAACCCGGCGATAGAGAACCCGCTGGTAAACATGCCGGCACTAAACGATGGTAACTATATGACCAGCAATATTAAGTTTTTCCCGCAGCGCCTGAAGTATCCTTCGAGCCTGCCGGCAAGCAATGCTGCCGGTTATCAGCAGGCGGTTGGTCACTTGGGCGGCCCTGACGAGGTATTAACACCACTCTGGTGGGCAAAACATTGATTGATGGTTTAAACGATAACATCTCTCGTTAAGCAGTGTGTTGATGTTTCGGCCGGTTGCCTTTGCAACCGGCCTTTTTTTATTGATGGTATAGAAATAGCAGGCAACTATTATTTTTCTACATCTCCGTTTAGAACCTGTTTGGGAAAATATAAGGATAATGAACCAGAAGCTGAAATGTATGATCCGCCAGTAGCCCGGCAAGTTTCAGGAAACGATGATAGCAGTGGTATGAACGGCTCCATCAACTATCATATGCTAAAAACCTTGTTTCCGCCGGAATACGCAACTTTAAGCCTTAAACTCTAAACCTTTGGAACCCCCTAATCCACCGGGCACTTCTCATGGTAGTTGATAAGCTCAATCGGCGTTTTCTCAAAGCTGTAGCCGCTGTACTTTACTATTATCTCATCCAGCACGGCATTGATCTCTTCTTCGGTGGGTAATGTTACCAGCTTTGCCCGGTATTCTTTGATGTTGGGAAGCTCTTTCAGGTAATTGGCGTAATGGCGGCGCATTTCAAAAATACCGACAACAGGGCCTTTCCATTCCACGCTTTTGTGCAGGTGCTTGCGGGCCACGGCCACTCTTTCT
>DAOLFO010000152.1:0-7373 GCA_035326305.1 Chitinophagaceae bacterium | reverse complement strand
CAGGCAATATTCATTTTCTATATGGCGAAACTCATCATACTCCAGCAGGCTGTTGACACTTACCAGTCCTTCGCACTTAGTATCCACAGTTTCCACCCAGAAGCCAAAACTGGCCACACCGCTGATCACACCGTCAAATTCCTCTCCCACATACTGGCCCATGTACTGCACCTGCTTATACTTGCCTGCTGCCCGCTCTGCTTCCATAGCTGCCCTTTCCCGCTCACTGCAGTGCTTGCATTTATCTTCCAGCTTTTTATCAATGATAAATTTTTCATCCAATACCTCCTGCAGGATGCGGTGCACCATGATATCGGGGTACCGGCGTATCGGGGAAGTAAAATGACAGTAGAACTGAAAGCCCAGGCCATAGTGACCAATATTTTCAGTCGTGTATTTTGCTTTGGCCATGGTGCGGATGCCGAGTTGCTCCAGCACATGCTGCTCCGGCCGGCCATGCACATCTTTCAGCAACTGGTTGAAGGAAGCTGCAATAGCCTCCGGTGAAGAGGCATCGAACCTGTGACCAAACTTATTGGCAAAAGCGATAAACGGCAGCAGCTTTTCTTCATCCGGCGTATCGTGTATCCGGTAAGGAAAAGGCAGCAGCTTGTTCTTCACTTTTATTTTGGAAATATTTTCCGCCACATAGCGGTTGGCCAGCAGCATAAACTCTTCAATAAGCTGGTGTGCTTCCTTGCTTTCCTTTACGATAATACCAACAGGGTTTCCTTTTTCATCCAGCTTAAACCGCACTTCCTGCGAGGAAAAGTTGATAGCGCCTTTGGCAAAACGTTTCTTCCGCATTTTCTGCGCCAGGTCATTAAGCACCAGCACCACTTCCGCATGATCGCCGGCTTTGGTCTCAATGATATCCTGCGCTTCTTCGTAGGTATACCGCCTGTCGGAATGAATGACGGTACGCCCCAGCCAGTACTGCTTTACCTCTGCTTTATTATTTACCTGGAAAATGGCAGAGAAAGTGAGCTTATCCTCATTGGGCCGCAGCGAGCAGAGCACATTGGAGATATGCTCCGGCAGCATCGGGTTTACCCGGTCGGGCAGGTACACCGATGTGGCTTTTTGGTAGGCCGCTTTGTCCAGCGCATTGTCCGGCTCCACATAGTGGCTTACATCAGCAATATGCACGCCTATTTCATACAGTCCGTTCTTCAGCACACGAAAAGAAATAGCGTCATCAAAATCCTTTGCGTCCACCGGGTCAATGGTAAACGTGAGGATGTCCCGCACATCTTTCCTCTTTTTTATTTCTGCTGCACTGATGGTATCGGGTATGCGTGCGGCCACTTCCAGCGCATCATCCGGGAACTGCAGCGGGAAACCATTTTCCAGTAAAATACCTTTCATGGCTGCATCGTTGCCGCTTTCATCATCCAGTACCGACACTACCTCACCCACCGGCCGCTTATCGCCTTCTTCCCATTTGACCAGGCGGGCCACCACCCTGTCGCCGTTCTTTGCCTTATTCAGGTTGCCGAGCGGAATAAAAAAATCCGGCATGGGCTTATCTGAATCGGCTATAAAAAAGGCAAAGGTTTCATTGAGCTGTATATGCCCGATAAACTCTGTCCGCTTGCGTTCGATCACACTGGTCACTGCTCCCTGCATCCGCCGCCCGCCGCCGGGCTTTACCTTTACCGATACCAGGTCGCCATGCATGGCGGTGGCAAAATCAGATGCCCTTACCAGTATATCTGCCTCCAGCTCCGGCACCACTACAAAGCCCATCCCGGAGCGGGTAATATCCAGCGTGCCTTTATAGCTGTGGCTGCCGGTTGTTTTTTGTTTTTTTCGTGAACTGTTTTTTCTTCCCATAGATTAAGATTGTTGTTGTTCCGGCTTTTGAAAGTTCCGGATAAATGAATGAATGAGCGCATCAAACTGCGCCCCTTCCTGAAATAAAAAATGATGCCGGACCGGCAAAATGTATAATGGCAGCTCCTGTATTTCCTGGCTAAATTTAATCAGCCTGACTGCATCCTTTTCGGTAGTGACAATGACCTTATCCGGCGATGCTGTTTCCGCAAACTTCTTTTTTATTTCCTTCAGGTCATCTATAGTGAAAATATGATGGTCGGCATACTGCAGCAGATGATAGGACTTTACCTGCTCCTCCAGGAATAATTTTAAGGGCCGCGGATTGGCAATACCTGTTACCAGCAGCACTTCTGTACCGGGGCCCATGGTACCCGCATTTTTGTTTACAGCGTGGTACAACTGTCCGTATTGCAGCGTAGTAAAAAAAATCTGCTGGTGCGGCAATAGTTTTATTTCATGAATAATATCCTGCTTCTCTGCCTCAGTCAATGATGATTTGCATTTGGTCACTACTATAATATCTGCCCGCTTATAGCCCGACTTCAGGTCACGCAGGTCGCCTGTGGGCAGGTAAAAATCGCGGGTAAACAGGTTGCTGCATTCTGTAAGTAAAATATTCAACCCGGCCTCAATAGCCCGGTGCTGAAAAGCATCATCCAATACCACCACCTCCGTACCCGGGCAATCGTGCAGCAATTGGGGAATGGCCTCCACCCTTTCTTCACCTACCGCCACTGCCACCTCCGGAAACTTGAGGTGAAACTGCATGGGCTCATCACCAATATCAAGGGCCGTGGTGCCGGGCCCGGCCAGGGCATATCCTTTTGTCCGCCGCTTATACCCCCTGCTCAGGGTAGCCGTGGCGTACTGATCTTTCAGTAACCGGAGCAGGTATTCCACCATCGGCGACTTCCCGGTGCCGCCTACTGCCAGGTTTCCCACGCAGATCAAAGGAAGGCCAAAGCGGGTAGTGGTAAATATTTTTTTATGATAAAGCCAGTTGCGCAATGCTATGCCTGCCCAGTACAGCAAAGCAAAAGGCAATAAGAGAATGCGAAATGATTTTAAAAAGAAGCTAAAAAACATACACTTGCTCCGGGGTAATGCACAGGTTTAAAGGTACGTCAAATTCATGCCGGTCTTCCAGCCTTTCCACCGGCTCAAAATAGCTAAAGCCTATTTTAATGCAATCCGGCCGGCAGCATGCCAGGTAGCGGTCATAAAAGCCCTTTCCGAACCCTGCGCGGTATCCTGCCTTATCAAATATAAGCAGGGGCACAAAAATCATATCCAGTTGCTCAGGCGCTATCACCGTTTGCGCATCAGGCTCAAAAAGATTATTCTCTTTCTGAATAAAAGTGGTATCATCCGTGGTTAGTATGGCCTCCATGGTATGATTTGTAAAATCTGTCCTGGGATAGCAAACTGCCAGTGATGGATTGGCCAGCGATAAAAAGTCGGAGAAAAGCTGTGTGGCCGGTTCATGGCTGGCTGTTATCGGCCAGTAGCTGAGCAGGGTTTGGATAAAAGGTATGGGCGCCGTCTGCATCCGGATAAGGAGCAGGTCGTCCAGCTTATCCCGCTCCCTGGCGGTAAGCTGCATCCTCTTTTCCCGGTATAGCTTTCTTGCGTCTTTTTTCAGCATGCTTAGTCCATGTGATCATTGACAAAGATCGAAAAAATAGTAGTGCCGTAGTTTTTCTCCATTTTATACCCGGGAAATGTTTTGTAGTCATTGCGCGGTGTATGTTCCAGCACAAACCAGCCACCCGGGTTCAGCATTTTTTTTTCATGAACGATAACCGGCAGCCTGTCTATCGTATTAAGTGCATAGGGCGGCCCGGCAAAAATAAAATCAAACGATCCCGTGCATTGCTCTAAAAAGCGGAACACATCCATTTTAAACATCTTCAGCCTTTCTATGCCCAGCATGGCTGCTGTTTTTTTTATAAAATCAAACATGGCATGATCCTTCTCCACGATGGTCAGATCCGAAGCGCCCCGTGATACCAGCTCATAGCTGATGCTGCCGGTGCCGCCAAATAAATCCAGCGTTTTTAAGGAAGGTATGTCCAGCTTATGCTGCAGCACATTAAACAACCCTTCTTTTGCTATATCAGTGGTAGGCCTTGTGTACGGCATTTTTGCCGGTGGGTTGATCCTCCTGCCGCCATACATGCCGCCTATAATGCGCATCGGGCAAGATCATTTATAGGAGTAAAAAAATGAGCCGGGTACTCATCACTGCCAGCGGAAGCGATCCAGGAAGGTTGCCTGAATTGTGTATGCAGAAAATATTGCTCCAACTCCCGGTATAATGCAGAGCCCTGGTCAATAAGGCCGGATAGCTGCACCCGCACTGCCTCCTGCGACAGCTTAAACTGCTGGCATACCTGCAGGAGATAGTAGATAACATCAGCAGGGCTGGCGTATTCAAATGTTTGTGCCAGCAAAAACTTATTCCCTTTTGAAACAATGAGCAGGAACTCCTCACTGCGGATCACTACATTCAGCAGCCCTTCAAACCCGGTTGTATCTATATCACGGATAGCCAGCGTATAGCCATGCCAGTAATGATGGGCAGGAAAAAATTGCTGCAGGCTATCATAGATTTCTTTCCGGATGGTATATGCATTGCTGATTTGCCAGCTACCCACCTGCTCCGTTACGGCAACTTCCTTACCGCCGGCGCCGTACACAGCCTGCACCAGTTGCTTTGTATCCGTTTCTTCTTTCCATTCGGCCTGCGGGATTAGCAGGCTTTGCGGAAAATCATAGCAAACTGATATTTTCTGAAAAGGGCCATGCAGCACCGGGTATTGCCGGTACCAGCTTTCCAGCGCCGGGCCATCTGTCATTTCTCCTGATTGCAGCGCCAGCTCATATACCTCATCGCCGGCATTATTTGTAATGGCAAACCCGATATGCCTTGTGCCGATTATCACCGACAACTTTCCCGGCAAACCGCTATGCCCCGTATCTCTGTGTAACGTAAAAACCTGTTTCACCATTAGCTGTTAAACTGCAATGTTAAGTAAAATTATGGGGACTGGCAGCCCATGCGCCTGCTGTTGCGGTCTGGCTTAAAATGTCTTCAATAATGATACCGAAGCGCTTCCTTCAAACTGGTCAATGGGCGGGTTTAACTTTTCCACGCTTATTTCCACCTGGTATACCTGTGGATAACGAAAGTGTACGGCCTGTGCCATCTGCTGCACCAGTGTTTCCAGCAAATCAACTGGCTCCTGCATGGTGGCATTGATGATGCTGAACAGCTCTGCATAATCAATCGTTTCTGCCAGGTCAGTGATCAGGCCTTCTGCAGGCTTGTAACAGGCTACCAGGTTCACCACAAAATCATTGCCTTTTTGCCGTTCTTCAGGGTACAGCCCATGATAAGCACGGAAGCGTACATTATTTAGCCGGATCGTGAGCAATGAGGATGACATAAAGATTATTTTTTAGGATATCAATGCAGCCCTTTGGCGCTGAGATAACGCTCTGCATCCAGCGCTGCCATGCACCCGCTGCCTGCTGCTGTCACTGCCTGCCGGTAGATTTTATCCTGCACATCCCCCGCAGCAAACACACCTTCCACATTGGTTTTGGTAGTGCCTGGCACTGTTTTAATATAGCCAGCCTCATCCATGTCAAGCCAGCTATTGAAAATAGCTGAGTTGGGCTGGTGTCCAATGGCCACAAAAAAACCGTTGATGGCAATTTCACTGGTTTCTCCTGTTTTAATATTACGGATGCGTACGCCTGATACCGTTTTATCGCCCAGTATTTCGTCTGTTTCCGTATTCCAGTATACTTTGATATTAGGCGTGTTCAGCACCCGGTCCTGCATCACTTTACTGGCACGCATAGCATCCCTGCGCACAAACATGTGTACCGTAGTACAAAGCTTGGAAAGGTATAAAGCCTCTTCGGCTGCCGTATCACCAGCGCCCACTATCGCCACTTCCTTGCCACGGAAAAAGAAGCCATCGCATACGGCGCAGGCGCTCACGCCAAACCCATTCAGCCTTTCTTCACTGGGCAATCCCAGCCATTTGGCCGATGCCCCTGTAGAAATAATCACGGCATCCGCCTCTATCCACTTCTCCTCATCTATCTGCACTTTATATGGCTGCGAAGAAAAATCAACTGCCGTAGCAAGCCCGAAGCGGATATCCGCGCCCATGCGCTTAGCCTGCTTCTCAAAGTCCACCATCATTTCGGGGCCTTGCACTCCATCCGGGTAGCCGGGATAGTTTTCCACTTCCGTTGTGATGGTAAGCTGCCCCCCGGGCTGTATACCCTGGTAAAGCACAGGCTTTAAATTAGCCCGTGAAGCATAAATAGCTGCGGTATATCCTGCCGGTCCGCTCCCGATTATCAGCACCTGTACCTTTTCATTGGCTGCTCCTTCCATACTGCGTTTTTTTAATCGTCAAAAATAAGCGTAAATCATTTGTAAAATGAGGCGCCCGCTCCGTTCTGAATAGCTTGTGTAAAAGTGGCGGCTGCCAATAGTATAACCAGCAAATGCCTGTACTTGTTTGCAACAGGAGCAGGTCATGAAATATGCCTGCTCCTGCTTATACTGCTAAAATATCATTATCCTGCTATCCCAGTCCCTCATCAATGATGCGCTGGTCTAATTTTTCCTCTTCTTCCTGCTCCTCCTGTATACGCTTCAGCCTGCGCCCGTAAGAAATTTTGGTGATGAGCACATACAGTACCGGCACCACAAAAATCGCCAGCGTGGTAGCTGCCAGCATACCACCAAACACCGTCCAGCCGATAGTCTTGCGGCTCTCAGCCGCCGCACCGCTGGCAATCATCAGCGGTATAACGCCGAGGATAAAGGCCAGCGAGGTCATCACGATCGGCCGCAGCCGGAGCTGCACCGCCTGCAAGGTGGCATGAATAACATCAATACCCCTATCCACCCTCTCCTTTGCAAACTCCACAATCAGGATGGCATTTTTGGCCGCCAGGCCGATAAGCGTGATAAGCCCTATCTGCGCATAAATGTTATTGCTGAGCGAAGGCAGCAGCGTCAGTGTCAGAATGGAGCCGAAAGCGCCGATAGGTACGGCAAAAAGTACGGAGAAAGGTACACTCCAGCTTTCATACAGGGCGGCAAGAAACAGGAATACAAATACGATAGAAACCAGGAAAACGGTTGTTTGCTGGTTGCCGGCCGCTATTTCTTCCCGGCTCATACCACTGAACTCATAGCCGTACCCTGCCGGGAGTTTTTCGGCTTCTTCTCTCAGCGCTTCAATAGCCTGTCCGCTGCTGTAGCCATCGGCAGGCGTACCATTTATTTCGATATTGCGGTAGACATTAAAATGCGAAATAACTGCCGGTGCTTCCACTATTTCAGTAGTGATCAGCGAGCCAAGAGGTATCATGTTTCCCTGGCTGTTGCGCACATAAAATTTTTCTATCCCATCCAGTGAGCTGCGATAGCTGCTGTCTGCCTGCGACATGACGCGGAAGTTGCGGCCGTACAGGTTAAAATCATTTACATAGCTGCTGCC
>DAOLFO010000151.1:0-7443 GCA_035326305.1 Chitinophagaceae bacterium | reverse complement strand
CAGATGATGTACCGGACTTCAATCTTTTTGACAACAGCAATGCGATATACACCCGTGCCCGCATGCTGCCCCCTGCTAAAGTAAGCGGCACCACGCTGGAAAAAACGGTGATTGCCGAAGGCTCCATCATCAATGCTTCCCGCATGGATAAATGCGTGGTGGGCATCCGCTCCCGTGTGGGGCATGGATCCACTATTGTAAACTGCTATATGATGGGTAATGATTATTATGAAACCATCAATGATATTAATGATGCGCAGCAAAAAGGGATACCCCCGCTGGGCATTGGCAACCGCTGCTATATCAAAAATGCCATTATTGATAAAAACTGCCGGATAGGAGATGATGTGCGGATCAATGGCGGCAGCCATTTACCCAACGGCGATCATCCGCTTTATGGTATCAAGGACGGCATAGTGGTGGTAAAAAAAGGCGCCGTTATTCCAAACGGATACGTTATATAATTAAGCACGGAAAGGAGCCCAGGCTCCTTTTTTCAGGGGCTTTTTTAAATGTGTACTTTTTACACATAAAAACTTTATCTTGCTGTAATAATTTGAACGATTGCTATGGCCACATCTTCCTACATCCGCGATAAGGATGACCTGTTGCCGAAACCCAACCTGAGTTTCTGGCAGATATTCAATATGAGCTTTGGATTCCTGGGAATCCAGTTTGGCTTTGCGCTGCAAAACTCCAATGCAAGCGGGATATTAAGAAACTATGGTGCGGATGTGGAGCATCTTTCCTGGTTCTGGATTGCTGCGCCGCTCATTGGTATGATTGTGCAGCCGATTGTCGGGCATTACAGCGACCGTACCTGGAACCGGCTGGGAAGAAGAAAGCCTTATTTTTTAGCAGGGGCTATTTTATCAGCCAGCGCTCTGGCACTGATGCCTAATGCCAATATTCTGGGAGACATTGCGCCACTTGTTATTATCGGTGCGGGCTTCCTGATGGTCATGGATGCCTGCTTCAATCTTGCTATGGAGCCTTTCCGGGCATTAGTGGCTGACAATTTACCAGATCAGCAGCGTACGCTTGGGTTCTCTATTCAAACATTTCTTATTGGTATAGGAGCTGTAATCGGTTCCTGGCTGCCCTGGGTGCTGGCAGAGTGGTTTGGTGTATCAGAAAATGCGCCCGAAGGCATCGTGGGCGATAATGTAAAGTATGCTTTTTATATTGGTGCTGGTGTGTTTATTATAAGCATTCTCTGGACGGTGGTTAAAACAAAAGAATACAACCCTAAGGAATATGCTAAGTATCATGGCCAGCGGGAAGATGATAAGGCAGGGCTCATGTCCATATTCAGGGACTTTGCCCGTATGCCCAAAACCATGAAGCAACTGGGTCTGGTGCAGTTTTTTAGCTGGTTTGCTTTGTTTGGTATGTGGGTATTTACAACAGATTCAATTGCCACACATATTTTCGGGCTCCCGGTGGAAGATAAAAGCTCGGAAATGTACAGGAAAGCACAAAGCTGGACGGGAATTATTTTTGGTATCTATAATTTAGTATCTGCCCTGTATGCGCTTTGCCTGCCGGCCATTGCTGCGCGGATAGGGCGTAAGCAGACACATGCACTGTCCCTCATCATAGGCGGCATTGGCCTGGTCTCTTTTTTCTTTGCGCCTTCCAAAGAATTTCTCATTTTTTCTATGGCCTGTGTGGGTATAGCCTGGGCCAGCATACTGGCGATGCCTTATGTTATCCTTTCCGGATCTATACCTGCCGGGAAGATGGGTATCTATATGGGCATCTTCAATTTTTTTATCACCATCCCTCAAATACTCAACGGGCTGGTAGGCGGCCCGATTGTAAAAAATCTGTATAACAACCAGCCGGTATATGCGCTGGTGATATCCGGCATATTCATGTTTTGCGCAGCAATAAGTGTGATATATGTTTACGATCCTGCTGCCATACGTATAAATAAAACAAGAAATCCATGATCAGGAAAATAGTATTTACTTGTACAGCCATATTATGGTGCATCGCAGTGTGTGCACAGCCCCTGAAAATATACCCGACCAACTGGTTTACGGGTATGAAGGATAATAAGCTGCAACTTATCATTCATGCTCCCGGTGTGGCGGATAAAGTATCGCAAATAAAATTATCGCAGGCGGGCATGAATGTGGCGCCGGGTATGCTGCTGACAGCTATTCACCGGCCGGAAAATAAAAACTATATTTTTCTCGACTTGCTGGTGGATAAGCAGGCAAAGCCGGGTGAACGGACTATCACACTTGGTCCGAAAGATAAGGGGCTTGCTTTTTCTTATACATTAAAAGCGAAGAATACGGAAAATGGCAGCACAAGAGTGAAAGGTGTCAATGCATCTGACTTTATCTATTTGATAATGCCTGATCGTTTTTCCAACGGAGATCCGGCTAATGATATCATACCGGGCTACCGCGATGAGACCAGTGAAAGGAAGAATAAATTTTCCCGCCATGGCGGGGATTTTAAAGGTATCGAAAACCATTTTGACTATTTGCAGCATATGGGTGTGACCACCATCTGGATGACCCCGGTGATAGAAAATAACACCTCGCTGATGCACGAATGGGGAAACAAGGTAGCGGGCTATCATGGTTACTGGTTTACGGATCACTATGAAATAGATAAAAGATTTGGCGGGAATGAAGGGTATAAAGCTTTTTGTGATGCTGCGCATAAGCAGGGGATGAAGGTGATACAGGATGCGGTGTATAATCACATCAGTAAAGAGCACTGGTCTGCCACAGACCCGCCCATGAAAGACTGGATCAATACCTGGCCTGCCTTCACCGGGCCCAATCACCGGGAAGAAGTATTGTTTGATCCGTATGCTTCTGCACATGATAAAAAGAATATGCTGGATGGCTGGTTTACCGATCACCTGCCTGACCTGAACCAGCGCAACCCGTTTGTAGCCACTTACCTGATACAGCATGCGCTCTGGAGCACGGAAACGTATGGTATAGATGGCTGGCGGGTGGATACCTACAAGTATTGCGATGAAAAATTTTTGAACGATGTTAATATTGCGCTGTACCGTGAGTTTCCGCAGGTAACGGTGTTTGGCGAAGCCTGGGTAAACAGCGTGATTGGTAATGCTTATTTTACCCGCAATACCATCGCTTCTCCGTTTCAGCATAATCCCAATGGCGTCATTGATTTTCAAACCTGCTTTGCCCTGCTCTCCGCTATGAATAAAGCAAATGGCTGGATGGACGGAGTGAATAAAATATATACCACACTGGCGCAGGATGTAGTCTATGCCAACCCGATGAATAATTGCATTTTCCTGGATAATCATGATATGGACCGGGCATTTTCGGTAGTGGGGGAGGACTGGCAAAAGCTGAAGGCGGGTATCAACTGGCTGCTTACGCTGCGTGGCATCCCGCAACTGTACTATGGTACCGAAGTGCTGATGAAAAATACAAAGGCTACTACTGATGCCATGGTGCGGGAAGACTTTCCCGGTGGCTGGAAAGAAGATCTGTCAAATAAATTTACAAAAGAAGGCAGAAGCGAAGCGGAAAACAGGGCATACGATCATATCAGTGCACTGGGCAGGTTCCGAAAACAATCATCGGCATTAACAACCGGCAGGCTGGTGCAGTTTGTGCCTAAAGATGGTTGCTATATTTATTTCCGCTATGATGATCAGCAAACAGTGATGGTAGTGGCCAATACAGGAAAAAATGCCATACGCCCCGACTGGAATATTTATAAGGAAAGGATAAATGGTTTTTCCGCAGCCCGCGATGTAATAAGTAACCGGGTGCAACCACTACAGGATATAGAACTGCAGCCCGGCGATAGTTATGTATTTGAGCTGAAAAAATAAAAGGCAGTAACAGGCTACAGGCCCAGTTGCCATACGGTTTGCTGCCCCCAGTCGCCCCAGTTTTTACTGACAGCAATTATTTTATCCATCAACTCTTTTTTGTCCATCTTTTTACCCCTGGTGGGCGGCTGTACCTTACGGGTGTCCACACCAGCTACCTGTACTTTGGTGGCTACCCAACTGGTGAAGGTACGGGGTATGGTAAGGCCGAGTATAGTGCCCGGCAATCCGCTGATGCCCATAGGGCCGCCGCTAACGGTTATCTCATCTGTATAAAAAGCGAATACATACACGCTGTCAAAGATGATGCCTGTGGCCTTCCGGCAGTTGAAGCCGGCAATCACTCTTGTTTCAGCGGGGCTCAGCTTCCACTCAATATCCATCAGGCTGCCGTCTAAAAGATAATAGTTGTCCACGGCATATTTATAATTTGTTGCTTTGCGTGTGTTATAGTCGCTGTACCAGATCTCATCTTCCTGCTCCTTTCCCCAGGGTATGGCTGTTTGCGCATCATTCCTGTCAAATTTGTATACACCCTTTCCGTTTTCAAAAGTGAAATGATAATAGCTCGTGGTAAGGCGTGGTATTTTATCTTTAAACTGTTCTGCCCAGAACCCTTCGTCGCCAATCATCTTATGGTTGTTCTTAACCACCTGGTATTCTATCAGGCCACTGCTGATAAATTGCTGGCTGAAGCTTTGCAGCGACAGGAGCAATGCCAGTAAGAAGAATATCTTTTTCATACTATCTTTTTTTATTAGTTAAAACCCGGCAGGCTTGCCATTTTTTGAAATATTCCAGATGGCCGTTACCATCCAGAAGCGCTGCAGGGTATTGTAATAAGTTTCTGTAAAGTTGTAGCTGTTGAAATTCCGGTTATAGCCCCTGTTCTGATTTAATATATCATTAATGCTGACCCGCATTTCCAGCGCATTGTCCTTGAAAAAGCGCCTTGTCAGGCTGGCATTCCAGATAGTAAAGCTGTTGTCAGCAGGAAACCGCGGGTCTTTCTGCCGGAACTGGTAGTTCATATCTGAGCGCAGCTCTATTTTGGCTGGCAGTGTAATGCTTCCTTCCAGCCATCCATTGGCCTGCCAGTATTTAGCGTTGGCAGCAGAGTTTACCGAAGCTTTTGATTCATTCCAGCTCAGGCCGGGGCTGATATAAACGCTGAATTTGTCCTTTACATATTTGCTGACATTCAGGCGGAGCCCCAGCGAGTTGGTATTGGTCATATTTTTCACTACCTCTCCTGTCTTTTCATCCCTTACAAAATCTATGTTCCGGTTTTTATTAATGCTGGGGCCGGTGCCGAGCCTCCATTTTTTATCATCCTTACCAACGGTGAAGCTGAAATCGGTGTACAGGTTGACATTGTACACGCCGTTTACGTTCACTGTCTGGTAAGTGCGCACCCCGCTGTCTATAGAGCTAAACTGGGTAAAGGCGTTCTGCGTGGTATTGTAGGAAAGATTGGTCCATATCCCGCTTTCCTTTAAAACATTGTAGGTATTATAAGACAGGCTGAAGGTATGACGGAAAGCCTGCTTCAGATCCTGGTTGCCGATATAAATATTCAGCGGGTCGGTATTTACCCGAATGGGCTGCAACTGCTCCAGCGTGGGGGCGGTGGTAGAGCCGTTATAGTTAAAGCGGAGGCTTTCGCTTGGCTTAAACTTGTACATAAAATTGGCCCTGGGAAAGAAGTTGGTAAAATTATAATTGTATTTCTGCCCGTCTGTGAGGTTGCGCTGCACAAAATGACTGAAGCCAACAGAGCTGCCAAACGAATAATTATATTTCCGCTTGTTCATCCGGAAGTTGATGCCCGGCGTATTTACCAGTCGGTTAAATTCAAAGGAGTTGCTCAGCGAGTCAATCATTTCACCATATTTCCCGTTACCGTCTTTTATATTGGTGATGCGTTCGTTGCTGTTATTATAGTAGTTAAAAGCATAGCTCAGCTCCAGGTACGCATCTTTCATCAGTGGTTCGGTATAGGCAATGCGGGTGCCAAGGCTTTTAGACCGGCTGTTGCGTATATTTTGCTGATCAATGGAGTCATACCTTTCTATATTTCCCTGGTTATAATAGTCAAGCCTTGAAAGCAGCAGTCCGTCATTTTTTGATTCGCTCCAGGAAAAATCTGTATTTACCGAAAGCGTACGGGACAGCTTTTTAAACTTATGGCGCCAGAGCAGGGAGGAGTTTACGCTGCTGTTGTCTGCTTCGTTGGTAGTGGTGCGCCTGTTGGTGTTGATAAATTGTTCAGCATCATTCAGCCGTTCGCTGTAGTAATCGCTGCTGCTGCTGGTATTGTTTTTATTGGCACGGGTTGTCCACTTCAGCGAATTGCTGGAGTCGAGCATGGATTCTACTGTCAGATTGAGCCCGTGCTTTATGACGGAAGAGTAATTTTCAGAACGGCTGTTGTCAAACCAGCTTGTGTCCGGAAAAAACGTTTTTGAAAAAGTGCGGGTAACACCGGGCGCATTTACTTTTGAAAATTTATAACCGGCATTCAGGCTTTGGCGGCTGTTGTCAAATTTATTGCTGTAGTGCAGACCGCCGTTCCAGTTGGTGGGTATGCCATTGCGCCCGCCCCAGTAATCGTCTCCGCTTCCGCTGTACATGATCATCATGCCCCCGTCTTCCGTCATTTCTGTTTGTACGCCATCTCCTCCACCATAGTTATTGGCATCTTCCCAGTTCAGGTTTGTTTGCCCTGTATTGCTCATAATGCCATAGGCTGCCAGTTTTCGCTTTGCTTTAAAGGCATTGAGCATGGCCGAGTTGTTGAATTTATCCGGCAGTCCGCCGCCTGCTTCTATTTTACCAAAATAGCCTTTCTTTTTATCTTCTTTTAATTTCAGGTTGATGGTCTTGTCCTTTACACCATCATCAATGCCGGTAAATTCGGCCTGGTCGCTTTTTTTATCAAATACCTGCACTTCCTGCACCACATCTGCCCGCAGGTTTTTGGTGGCGATGCCGGGGTCGGTGCCAAAAAATTCTTCTCCATCCACCAGCACTTTGGTCACCCGTTCGCCCATTGCCACTATTTTCCCATCTTTATCTACCTGTATGCCGGGCAGGGTGCGCAGCAGCTCTTCCACATTAGCGCCTTCCCTTACTTTAAAGCTGTCTGCTGTGTAAATAGTGGTATCGCCTTTGATACGGATAGGGGAGCCGCTCCGTACTATCACTTCTTCGAGCAGCTTGCTTTTGGAGAGCATGTGCAGTATGCCCAGCTCTTTCTGCTCACCTGCGCCGAGGCGGATATTGTCAAATAAATCTCCCAGGTAAGGGTGCGTGGCCATCAGGATAAAGGTGCCGCTGTCGAGCTGACTGATTTGAAAATTCCCGGATTTATCAGCCCGTACAAAGCTGATAAGGGTGGAGTCGCCGGGCTTCATGAGCGTGATAAGGGTATTTTGCAGGCTGCGGTGATCGGTGGTGTCAACTACCTGACCGCGGATGGAAGCATTTTTTTGTGAGAATACGGCACAGCAAAAAAGCATTGCTGTGGCAAGAGCGAGGATTTTTCTCATGGCTATGTTGGTTATGATGCAAAATAAAAGTTGGCTTTAATCTCTCCC
>DAOLFO010000488.1:0-1584 GCA_035326305.1 Chitinophagaceae bacterium | reverse complement strand
TTGATGAAATGCCTGCTGACAAAAGCTGGCTGTGGAGAGAAGCAAGGCTGAGGGACCCCGATGGTAACCGGCTGATTTTATACTTTGCAGGCGGAAACAGGCTAAACCCGCCCTGGAGGATAGGCTGACTGTGATAGCAAACCAGCATTTTTTCAATGCTTCCTGCTCTTATAATACCCTGTACACTGGATAGCGCAAGTAATCCGGCTCGTACCAGGGAGAATTTTGAAACACAAAACTGAGCTGTGCACCGGCGCTTTTGGCAAAGCCGGAGTCCTGGCCCCGGCGCTCTTCCAGCCTTTGCTGCAACTGGGGGTTTTCTTTCAGGTAAGCCGCTGCAATGTCTTCAAAGGCATAGGCGGAGTAACCTTCCTTCTGACCAAGTATGGGGTCAAAAAAATTCCAGGTAAAGTAAGAATCTTCTCCCTGCGGCTCCAGTGTTTCGATGAGGAAGCGGTTGGCCGGCTGGTTCATGGGTATGTACCAGTCGCCTTTGCGGAAATGCATCACTTGGCGGGTGACATTTATTTTTACGTCAGTATTCTGGTGGTGCCCTTCGTATGGCCGCGGCGATGATTTGTATTCATCTATGCGGTAGACTTCCACCAGTACAGATGTATCCCTGCTTAGCGCACGCATGGCCACTTTGTTTGCTTTTAGCCGTTCTGCCACCTTCCACCATCCCTGTGGCAGGATATATGCTTTGGGTTTTGCCACAAACTGCGAAGCCTTATACGAATCATAAAAAGGGATTTGCTTTGTATAGGGCTTTGCCCGGTCGTAGTACAGGCGGGGCAGCCCTGATACTTCGCTGAGTTTCGTACCGCTTTCATACCCATAAAAAGTATGGGTGCTGTGCTGTGAGCGGTCGGTCTGCCAGCGGATGGGAAACTCCTGCTGAACAATGGCTTTTGCCTTTGCTTCATCACGCAGCTTTTTAATAACGGCATGATGCGTTGAAACAAATGCAATAAAGCTCTCCATCAATGTATAGGTAGCATGTACCCGCTGATCATACGGCTTGAGCATATGCGTTTCCGGCATGAAGGCAAATGTATGCCAGAGCGCTGCATAGCCGCTGCTGTAGCGCGGCGCATCCCAGAAGGTGCCCCAGCCATCTTCCACTTTGCGGCCGCCGCCAAAGTTCACATAAGGTATAAGGTCATATCCTTTTCCTTTCATGGACTTGTAAAGGGCCGGTTCAAATTCTTTATTCAAAAAGGTTCCCATGTCGCCGCCCAGCTTATTGTGCTGGGAGGTGAGCAGTGTCATCACATGCTGATAATCGGCGCCATTGCTCACATGATTGTCTACCAGCACATCGGGATCGGTAAGGTGAAATATTTCTGCAAATGCCAGCGCTTCCTTTGTATCAGCTTTTATAAAATCGCGGTTCAGGTCATAGTTCTGTGCATTGCCGCGGAAGCCAAATGCTTCCGGTCCGTTCTGGTCTACGCGGTAGTTGGTGCTCCTGTTGAGGCAGCCGCCGATATTGTATACAGGTATGATGGCTAAAACAAGATTGTCAGGCAACTTTATTTTATTGCTTACAATGTCGCGGGCCAGCAGCATACTGGCATCTAT
>DAOLFO010000487.1:0-1590 GCA_035326305.1 Chitinophagaceae bacterium | reverse complement strand
CAGCAGGCGGTTAAAGCCTTCATACCTGCCACCATTGTACCCGCCGAAAATATTCAGCTTGTCATTGCGGTAGTTCAGGTTGATACCACCATTTACCCTGCCATAGATACCCTGTGTATAGCTGGTCACCACAGAGCCGTTCATGCCTTTAATGATGCCTTTTTTGGTTTTAATATTTATAATGCCTGAGTTGCCTGCCGCATCATATTTTGCCGGTGGGTTTGTCATGATCTCCACCTGGTCAATGTTAGTGCTCTGCATATTTTTCAGCAGGGCCGCCAGGTCGGCACCACTCATATAAGTGGGCTTGCCGTCCACCAGTATCGTTACCCCCTGCTTGCCTTTCAGGCTGATATTGCCATCATTGTCCACAGATACACCGGGTGATTTTTCAAGCAGCTCCAGCGCATTCAGGCCCGCATTGGAAGGGGCAGCATCCACATTCACCACCATTTTACCGGCTTTTACTTCCACCAGCGGGCGACGGGCGGTTACTGTTACCCCGGTCATGGATTTGGCCTGCGGCTCCAACTGCAGCGGGTCAAGCTGTATATCCTGCTTTGTTTCACTGATTTCAAATACGGGAGAGCTGGCAGTAAGGTGCCCTATTGCAGAAATAGAGACAAAATATTTACCGGCACCCACCCCTTCAAAGATGAACAGGCCGGTTTTATCCGCTATGCTGATCTTGGCCACGGCAGAGTCTTTTTCCTGCCGCAGGGTAATGGTGGCCGACTCAATGGTTTTGGCGCTACCATCAGACACGGTGCCTTTTATCCGCCCGTTTACCGGCTCCTGGGCCATCACCGCCAGCGGTAAAACTGCTAAAATGAATGCAATTGACTTTATTAATTTTCTCATTGTAAGTTATTTATAATATTTTAAGTACCTGTTCTTAATAATTACAATCCAAAGGTAGGTACTTTGTATTGCATAGAACATTGTTTTGGCATGGAAGGCTTAAATCCGGGATAAATGGTGTCACTAAACCGTCATGAGCAAGTGGGACGCAGCAGGGCAAAATGGGTTACAGGCCGGTATCGCTTAAAGGATAAATGGTAAAAGCCGGGGATTAATGGCAGCAACCTGTTAAAGATCAAACTGGCTCTTGATCTCATCATAATAAGTGCGCCCGGAAGTAAGGCGGGTGCTGTTCTTATCATCCATTACAAACAGAAATCGGCCATTGAGGTGGCGGTGCATCTCTTTTATTTTGTCCTTATTAATAATATAGGACTTCTGGATGCGGTAAAACTGGGAAGGGAGCTTTTCCGATAAAGCTGACAGGGATTGATCGGTAAGGTATTTCTGGCCATCGGCAGTATAGGCAAAAACATATTTGTCATCTGCTTCGAAGTATACAATATGCTCAAACCGTACAAGGATGATCCGGTCGCCTGTGCGGATGGTCAGCGCCGTGGCCTTTTGGGGCGCCTGTACCTGGCGGATTATTTCCTGCAGGGCGCCCAGGTTGAGCGAGTGGTTAAGTTGCCCAAAATGCTTCAGCTTTTCCATACTCTGCCTGAGCCTTTCCTCTTTTACCGGTTTCAGCAGATAATCTATGGAAAAAGTTTCAAAGGCCTTAATGGC
>DAOLFO010000150.1:0-7572 GCA_035326305.1 Chitinophagaceae bacterium | reverse complement strand
TATTGACCGCTCACCCTGCGGAACCGGCACTTCTGCCCGCATGCCACAGTGGTATGCCAAAGGGTTGTTGAAAAAGGGAGATCTGTTTATTCATGAAAGCATTATAGGCTCCACCTTTACCGGCACTATCGAGGAAGAAACTACCGCAGGCGGCCATCCGGCTATTCGCCCCGGCATAGAAGGCTGGGCCAGGATATACGGGCACAATACCATTACCATTGATACGGACGATGATCCTTATGCGCATGGCTTCCAGGTAATATAATAGTAATGCTATGGTGTGAGAGGTACGATGCAGCGGTTGTTCTGATGCCTGATTTATGGATTTCTGATTTGAGGATTAGCTATAAGCTATTAGCTGTTAGCTGCAAGATGTGCGGCATAGCTAATGACGAATTTCGATTTACGAATAGTGTGCCGGCTGTGGTCTGTTGACCGTTGACTGTTGGCCGCCCTCAATTCACGATTCACGTTTGTTGATCATTTGGCTTTCTCCCATTAGCCCTTCACCGCTATTCCTTACCTTCGGCGCTCTTATGCCCCGCATCCTTTGTATTGATTACGGACTAAAGCGCACCGGCCTTGCGGTCACCGATCCCCTGCAGATCATTGCCACCGGGCTTACTACCATCCATTCCAAAGAGCTGATCCCGTTTCTGAAAGATTATTTTGCCAGGGAGCCGGTAGAACTGATCCTGATAGGCTGGCCTACCAACTGGGACGAGTCGGCCACCCATGCCACTCCGCTGGTGGAAAAATGCATCAAAGATCTGCAAAAACATTTCCCGCAAATGCCTGTACAAAAAGTGGACGAGCGCTATACATCGAAAATGGCTAAGGATGCCATGCTTGAAATGGGCCTGAAGAAAAAGGAGCGCCGCAACAAGGCACTGGTAGATGAAATAGCCGCCACCATCATGCTGCAGGAATACCTGCGTGCCAGGGGGTGACCATTTTACCCGCTTACCCCTGTTGTGTTTTTAGGTTTTATCCCGCATCTCTCTTAAATTTGCCCCACTTTAAAAAACAGCAATTTATAATGGCCAGAATGATACCATTCCGGGAAGCCCTGCGGGAAGCCATGTCGGAAGAAATGAGAAGGGATGACCGTGTTTTCCTGATGGGAGAAGAAGTAGCAGAATACAACGGAGCCTATAAAGTAAGCCAGGGTATGCTGGCCGAATTTGGCCCCCGCCGGGTGATTGATACACCTATCGCCGAGCTGGGCTTTACCGCAGTAGGAGTAGGAGCTGCGCAAAATGGCCTTCGCCCTATTGTGGAGTTTATGACCTGGAACTTTGCAGTACTGGCTTTAGATCAAATTTTAAACACTGCCTCTAAAATGCTGGCAATGAGTGGCGGGCAAATTTCCTGCCCTATCGTATTCCGGGGCGGCAACGGATCTGCCGGCCAGTTGGGCGCTCAGCACTCTACTGCTTTCGAATCGCTGTATGCCAATATACCCGGCATCAAAGTCGTATCGCCCAGCAATGGCTATGATGCCAAAGGGCTGCTGAAACAGGCCATCCGCTACGAGGATGACCCCGTAATGTTTATGGAAAGCGAGCTGATGTACGGCGACAAAAGCGATGTGCCGGAAGAAGAATATTATATTGAGCTGGGCAAGGCCGATGTGAAAAAAGAAGGTACGGATGTTACCATCGTTTCCTTTAATAAAATGATGAAAGTAGCCCTGGGCGCTGCTGCCGAGCTGGAAAAGGAAAATATCAGCGCTGAGGTCATCGACCTGCGTACCATCCGCCCGCTTGACTGGAAAACTATCCTGGAAAGCGTAAAGAAAACAAACCGCCTGGTAATAGTGGAGGAACAGTGGCCCTTTGCATCGGTTTCTTCTGAAATTTCTTACCAGATACAGAAGGAGGGTTTTGATTACCTTGATGCGCCTATCCGCCGCATTACAGCAGCCGATGCACCGCTGCACTATGCACCCAACCTTGTAGCGGCTGCTTTGCCGGATGTGCCCCGCACCGTTAAGCTGGTTAAGGAAGTGATGTACCTGCAGAAATAATAAGTGTATTCAATTATATATCGTAAATCCCGGCCCTGTCAGCGCCGGGATTTTTCGTGTAAAAGGGCTCTTGCTCAAAATTATTTTACTTCAGATGCAGCGTTTTATGCCGAAACCAGCATCTTTGTATTGGTTTTTCATAGGATATTGGATTTTAAAAGCGAGGCTGGATGTCTATCCGGCCTCTTTTCATATCCGGACTATTCCGCACAGTATAGGTTTCTCCCGCCTTTTCTTAATAAATAACTTATTTAATCATCCTGCTTATTGCTTTTAACGATAACGGAATACTTAATTTCGGCCTGTTAAATCTGTTACATGATCAACAGGAGAAAATTCATACAATCATCGGCCATGACCGGGCTTGCCGGTTTTTTCGGTCTGAAAAATGCAGGGGCAGCAGGGCATCCTGCGGTAAAGGGCAATGCCATTGTAATCTCTACCTGGGATGCCGGGCTGGAAGCCAATAAAGCCGCCTGGGAAATACTGGGCAGGGGCGGCCGGGCGCTGGATGCCGTGGAAAAAGGTGTAATGGTCACAGAGGATTCGCAAAACTGCTGCGTGGGCCTCGGCGCTAATCCCGACAGGGATGGTTTTGTTACACTGGATGCCTGCATCATGGATGAGTTTGCCAACTGTGGCAGTGTCGCTTTTCTTGAAAGGATCAAGCACCCCATTTCCGTAGCCCGCCGGGTGATGGAAAAAACGCCGCATGTGATGCTCGTGGGCAGCGGGGCACAGCAGTTTGCTGTAGCGGAAGGGTTTCCGCTGGAAGAGCAGAAACTGTCGCCGGACGCACAAAAGAATTATGACAACTGGCTGAAAAAATCAGAATACCGGCCACCGGCTATTAATATTGAAAACAAGCAAAAGGAAGGGCATGGCCCTTTTGCCCCGGCAAAGCTGGACAGTGGCGAATGGAACCATGATACCATCGGCATGGTAGCTATGGACGATAAAGGCAACCTGAGCGGAAGCTGTACCACCAGCGGCGCGGGATTTAAAATGAGAGGAAGGCTGGGCGACTCACCAATTATCGGGGCGGGGTTGTTTGTAGATAATGAAGTAGGCGCCTGTACCGCCACGGGACAGGGGGAAGATGTAATACGGGTGGCAGGTTCTCATTCGGTGATTGAGTATATGCGCCAGGGCCTGTCGCCCGAAGCTGCCTGTAAAAAAGTAATCGAAAGGATAGTCCGCATCAAAAAAGAAAAAGCGAAAGACATACAGGTGGCATTCCTTGCCATAAATAAAAAGGGGCAGGCAGGAGCCTTTGCCCTGCACAAAGGTTTCAGCTATGCGCTGAAATCACGTTCGGCAGAAAAGCTCATCAGTGCCAAAAGCTGGTTTCAATAAAAATTTAAAGCTAATAGTTACCAGCTATCAGCTTTTAGTTACCTAACATCGTATATCTGACATCGTACATTACACATCTTACACCTGCCATCCCATGTCCCGCTACATCATCGAAATAGCCACTTCCGACTTCAATACCACCCGTGCAGCAGTGGAGGGCGGGGCAGACCGGGTAGAGCTTTGCGCCAATCTTGCCGAAGGCGGCACTACACCTTCATACGGGCATATTTTACGCTGCCGCGAAGCATTTACTTCGGTGCAGATGTATCCCATTATCCGCCACCGCGGGGGCGATTTTTTGTATACTGATGAAGAATTTGACATCATGCTGCAGGATGTAAAGCTGTGCCGGCAGCTTGGCTGTGATGGGGTAGTGGTGGGCCTGCTTCATCGTGATGGCAGCATTGATATAGCCCGCACAGCCCGCCTTGTGGAAGCGGCTTACCCGCTGGGAGTGACCTTTCACCGGGCTTTCGACCGTTGCAAAGAACCCTTTCAGGCATTGGAGCAGTTGATTGATACCGGCTGTGAGCGTATACTTACTTCCGGTCAGCAGCCATCGGCGCCGGATGCTGTTGAAATGATAGCCGCACTTAATAAAGCGGCCGGTGGCCGCATCATCATCATGCCGGGCAGCGGTGTAAGAAAAGAGAATATAAAGATGCTGGCAGCGCAAACAGGCTGCACAGAATTTCACTCTTCCCTGCGCAGCAAAGTAAAAAGCAGTATGGACTTTGTTCACCCTGCCTTTGCTGCCGATGAGGAAACCTGCCTGAATAATGCCATAGATGCTGCAGAAGTGCGGGCCTTCCGCCAGGCACTGTATGAGTGATAGTTGTTGCTGCTTTTTCTGTTTATTTGCTATATTAAATCCCTTCTATGGTACGCACCATTGTGCTGCTGCTCCTCTCCAATATCTTCATGACATTTGCCTGGTATTACCATCTCAAGCACCAGGGCTGGCCTTTGTGGAAAGCGATTGCACTGAGCTGGTTCATCGCTTTTTTTGAATACCTGCTTATGGTGCCGGCTAACCGCTACGGCTATGGGAAAGGCATTACTGCTTTTCAGTTGAAGATGGTGCAGGAGGTTATCACCCTTATTGTGTTCTGTTTCTTTGCTGTGCTTGTCTTAAAGGAACCTTTTCACTGGCGCTACCTTATCAGCTTTGTGCTGCTGCTCGGGGCAGTTTATTTTATGTTTACCAGGCGCTTTGGTTAGTGCCGGCAGCCAAATTGTTAATAAATGCAACCGTGTTGGACTGCCGCAGGTCATATTGTATTTTTATACTCCTAAAAAATCAGCGTATGAAGCGGTTTATGTTATTCGGCTTTTTAATGAGTCTTGTTTTTATCACAAAGGCGCAGGAAGCACCGGAAGGGCTTTTTATCAATTCCAAAGCCCCCGATTTCAGGGCAAAGGATCAAAACGGAAACGAAGTACGGCTGAAAGACCTGCTGAAGAAAGGGAAGGTGGTACTGGTGTTTTACCGGGGCAACTGGTGCCCTTACTGCAACCGCTACCTGCAAAAGCTGGAAGACTCGCTGCAACTGATAAAGGATAAAGGAGCTACAGTAGTGGCCATTACACCGGAGCAACCGGAAGGCGTGGCAAAGACCGTGGAAAAAACAAAGGCGGAATACCCGGTACTGCATGATGAAAACCTGAAAATCATGAAAGCCTATGATGTAGAGTATGAACTGCAGGGAAATGCTGTGGCCCGCTACCGCAACGGCGGCATTAAGCTGGACGAAATCAATGGCAAGAATGGCAACTTCCTGCCCATTCCCGCAACGTATGTGATAGATAAGGAAAGCAATATTACCTATCGCTTTTTTAATTCAGATTATAAGAAAAGACCTTCGGTGAAAGAGATACTGGAGCATTTGGATAAATAGGGTAGGGTGTGTAAAGTTTAAGGTTCAAGGTTTAAAGTTGAAAGTTCAATGTTTAAAGTTTAAGGTTGAGGGCCGGCTTAAAGGATGATTTATTTTATCTTTAAAGAGCAGGCATCGGCTGCAGCGCTGACAAAACCGGGAGGGTATCCAAAGAGACGCCTCATTTTTATAAATCCTGTGCATGGACTATCTGCAAAAAATAATTGGTGAGATTGAAGTGCACTCAGTTGAAGGTATCAGGGAGTGTTTTGCAAACGGAGTGCATCCCAATGATTATTTCAGAGATGAGCCGCTTATCTATGAGCTCATAAGCGGGTACATGAGGTCTTCCGCATTTAAACACTGTGTTAAGGCTTTTATGGAGCATGGGTTAAGCTTTGATGACAAGCTGCTGTTAGCAGTGTTATCAGATGATGCAGAATCACTCGACCGCCAGTTAACAATCTTTCCGGAAGGGGTGCATCAGCTATACACCCTGCGTTGCGCTTTCACACCATTGTATGAAGTAACGTTGCTGCACATTTGTGCAGAGTTTAATCATGTTTCCTGTGCTGAAATCCTTGTCAGCCGGGGAGCCAGTATAAATGCCAGGGCCGGAGTTGATAAAAACGGGCTGGGCGGGCAAACCCCGGGTTTTCATACCGTAAACCAAATCTTGAATCACTCTGCCGAAATGCTGGATTACCTTCTTTCTAAAGGAGCTGATTTGCAGGTCACCGTAAAAGGTCTGGTTTGGGGCAAAGGATATACATGGGAAACGTTTATCCCTTCCGTCAACCCGGTAAGCTATGCTATGATGGGGCTGCTGCCCCAGATGCACAGAAATGAAATAACGGTTTCAACAGTTGTATCACGCCTGCTCAAAGCAGCATACAATATTGACTACACACCGGCAAACGTGCCCAATAAATATTTAAAGAAATAACCGGAAGCTGGTGAAAATACTGATAACAGTACTCGGATTTTTAAACGGCGGCTATATGCTGCTCGACGGATTGTTTGTACTGTTTAAAGGAAAATATATCGGGCCGGAAAAGCCAGGGCCCTGGGCAAACCTGTTTTACAAGCTCGGCATTGATGTGTTCAGGCTCGGCCCGTTATTCATCCTATTTGGGCTGCTCTGGCTGACCTGGTTATATGCTTTGTGGACAAACCAGGGCTGGGCATACCTGTTTGGCCTCATAATTTCTGTACTGACGCTGTGGTACCTGCCCGCAGGAACACTTTTCTCCCTCATTATTTTGGTAATACTCCTCACAGCAAAAAGCAAATCCGGCCTGTGATTTTTTGTGCCAACTTTTTTACCATTAATGCTGCGTGCTGGCAGGCGATAATCAGCACAATAAACCAGGAAATTTCAGTAGATTTATTTTATACTATTAGCTGCTGCCGCACCAGGTAATATCAGTGGCGGGCAATTGTCATTTTCTAATCTAAAACATAAACTATGGGCAAATTTGTAATCACAAAAAGATCGAATGGAGAGTACCAGTTTAACCTGAAGGCCGGCAATGGCCAAACAATCCTGAGCAGCGAAGGATATGCGGCAAAGTCCGGTTGTGAAAATGGTATTGATTCGGTGCGCAAAAACTCGCCGGATGACAGCAAATACGACCGCAAGACATCTTCAAACAACAAGTATTACTTCAACTTAAAAGCGGCTAACGGGCAAATTATAGGCACCAGTGAAATGTATGAAAGTGAAAGCAGCAGGGAAAATGGCATTAAGTCGGTAAAGGAAAATGCCCCTGATGCTGGCGTAGATGACCAGGCCGGCTGATACAGCAAATTAGGTATTCTGCCCGGCAACGGCAGGAGTGTATCTTTCAAAAAATCACCAGTATGAAAAAGACACTCCTGCTTTTCCTTATACTGTTGCTGACGGCGCCGTTTGCATTTAGCCGGCAGTTTAACTCCGGGGCCATCATTAAAGGGCTGCGCAAAACCATCAGCACGCCGCCGCCCACTGCCTCTTTCGAAGAGCAGTACAGGATTACCACGCCTTTGCTGGCGGCACCGGGCTGGACTATCACCGAAGAAGAAAATGTTCTTAATCGGTTGCCGGAAGAAATGTTTGTGCTGTACTATTCCAAATACGAAGGTGATACGGGCCTGAATATGTACCCCATGATCATCCGGCAAACCAACAGGGGCACCCGTCTGATTGCTGATACCATCAACCAGTTTTATGGCCGCATGAAATACACGGGCCGGGTGCAGGCAGAAAAATATGAGTTTTACCTGGAAGTAACCAGGGACGGACGCTATATGGTTCCGGCGCTGGTGCTG
>DAOLFO010000149.1:0-7604 GCA_035326305.1 Chitinophagaceae bacterium | reverse complement strand
GAGCGGTTTAAGCAAACCGTGGTGCTGGCGCGGCGGCTGCAGTAGGTTTTAAGATGAAGAGGCGCCCCGTCCCGGCAATCTGCTTTCAAATTAGGACAAGCGAAAGCTTTCCCGGTATTTTAAAAAACTGGTGGAGTAAACAGGTTATGGCACTGAACCTGATTTCAAAGCAGTAAAATATAAAACATCTGAAGCCCGTGGCTTACAGAGGAGCGTATTCATTTTTGAACCATACAAGACTTACAAAGGTCTAAAAGGCTGTTGCTGTATGTAACCCTTGTATGTCTTATATGCCTGTATGGTTAATTATTAAGACCACAAACAGCCAAATGCTCTTTACGGCTTAGCGTTGGCAGTTAAAAAAATTTGTAAAATGCTGAAGCATTAATATGTTCAAAAAGCTGCTCTGAAAGCAGCAGGAACATAGAAGCTCCTAAGTTTGGAGACTTTGGAAAGCAGACCACCACATCAGCTAATCATCAAATCATACACCCGCTCCTACACCAGCTCTATCTCAAAGCTTGACAACTGCTTAAACGCCCGTATGCGGTCATGAATGTCTTCCATACTGATTTCCTTCAGGCGGGTAGGGCCAAATTTCTCCACGCAGAAGCTGGCCATGGCAGAGCCTACGATAATAGCCCGCTTCATATTTTCAAATGAAATATCCCCAGTTTTTGCCAGGTGGCCGATAAAGCCCCCGGCAAATGTATCGCCCGCACCGGTGGGGTCAAACACTTCTTCCAGCGGAAGGGCTGGTGCAAAGAATACGCTGTCGTGGTCAAACAGCAGGGCGCCGTGCTCTCCTTTTTTGATGATCAGGTACTGAGGGCCCATTTTCAAAATAGACTTGGCGGCTTTTACCAGCGAATACTGGCCGCTGAGCTGGCGGGCTTCTGCATCATTTATCATCAGCAGGTCTACATGCTTCAGGGTCACTTCCAGGTCGGGCATGGCTACTTCCATCCAGAAGTTCATGGTGTCCATAACGATCAGCTTAGGCCGCTGCTTCATTTGCTTTATCACACTTAGCTGCACAGCAGGTACCAGGTTGCCCAGCATCAGGAACTCCGCACCCTGGTAGCTATCGGGTATTTGAGGGTTAAAGTCAGCCAGCACATTCAGGTCAGTCACCAGCGTATCCCTTGTATTCATATCCTCATGGTAGCGGCCGCTCCAGAAAAAAGATTTTTTATCCGCAATTACCTCTACTCCTTCCAGTTGCACACCACGGCGCTTCAAGTCTTCCATTTCTTCCTTTGGAAAATCGTAGCCGACAATGGATACCTGCTGCACGGGCTGCACAAAGTTGCTGGCCGCATAAGCCACATAGGTAGCGGAGCCGCCTACAATCTGATTGGTTTTGCCAAACGGGGTTTCGATAGCGTCAAAGGCCATGGTGCCTACGGTAATAAGGGACATACTGCTGTAAAAAATTTAAAAGATGATAGTGATCCGAAAGCTGAAGTGTGCGATCCGCCAAAGGGCGGACGGGCAGCAACGGAAGATGACCGGGACTCTGCAGCCCGCAGCATCATATCCCCCGCCGGCACGCCTGCTTTACGGCGTGCAAACCTACATTAAAATATGGGAAGCTGGCTGGTTTGAAGCCGGTAAATCAGAGCCTGCGCCACAGTTTAGTCCGCAGCATTAAGAAATTGCTATATTTGGGTATGGCCAAGACCACAAGAAAAAAAGCTTCGAAAAAGGAACTGATCCTGAAAAAAGCAGCCATCATGTTCCGGGAAAAAGGCTTTAATGCCACTTCCATGCGTGACCTGGCAGAAACCGTAGGCATTGAAGCAGCCAGCCTGTACAACCATATCCGCTCCAAAAACGAAATACTGGAAGCCATCTGCTTTGAGGTGGCCAACCGGTTTAATACCAACCTGGATCTGCTGGAGACTGCCGGCGGCACCTGCATTGCCCGTATTGAAACATTGCTGCGCTTTCATATCCGCGAAATGGTGGAAAACTACGAAGAAGTATATGTAACAGACCGGGAGTGGAAGCACCTGGAAGAACCTTATTTATCTAATTTTCATAACCAGCGCCGCAGCTACCGCAAGCGTTTTGCCACGCTGATACAGGAAGGCATTTCCAAAGGGGAAATACGCAATATTGATGCTTCCACTGCCGTGCTTATCATGCTGCACGCCGTCAGCGGGATAGAATCATGGCACCGCTCCAGCGCCAAGATCAGCGCTGAGGAGCTGGAAAATAATATGCTCATGATCCTGATCGACGGCCTGCGCAAACAAGGATAACCTATGTCAGCCCATTTTCATGCCATCCGCATCCATTCGGTAAAGAAAGAGACCGATCAGTGCATTGCTGTTTCGCTCGATATACCGGAAGGGCTCCGCGAACTGTTTCAGTACACACAGGGGCAAAACCTCACATTCCGCACCTATATTAATAAGGAAGAAGTGCGCCGCACTTATTCGCTTTGCAGCTCTCCACTGGACAGGGAGTGGAAGGTGGCCATTAAAAAAGTAGAGGGCGGCCTGTTCTCCTCTTTTGCCAATGAACAACTGCGGGCAGGTGATATGATTGAAGTGATGCCGCCTTCCGGGCGGTTTTATACTCCGCTGCACCCGGAGCAGCAAAAACATTATGTGGCCATAGCTGCCGGCAGCGGCATCACCCCGGTGCTCTCCCTGGTGAAGACCACACTGACCACTGAGCCCAAAAGCCGCTTTACACTGGTATATGGCAACCGCACCCGGCAGTCCATCCTGTTTTTTGAAGAGCTGGAAGCGCTGAAGAATAAGTACCTCCGCCGGTTTAATCTCGTAAATGTATTGAGCCGCGAACGGATGGAAACAGCCGTACACAGCGGCCGTATTGATACAGCAAAGCTGCAGGAGCTGGCCCCCATAGTACGCTACGAAACCGGCGATGAGTTTTTTATCTGCGGACCGGAAGAGATGATATTCGCTGCGCGGGATTTTTTATTAGAAAAAGGTATTGAAGCGAAGAAGATACATTTTGAACTGTTTACTATACCAGGGCAAACTCAAAACCAAAAACCAAAAACTAAAAATTTTAAACTTGCAACCGGTGATACCACAATAAGCCATATCACTATCAAATCAGACGGCCGGTATATGGATTTTGATTTGCTGATGAACAGTGAGCAAAGCATCCTCGACGGGGCGCTGGCACAGGGAGCCGACCTGCCTTATGCCTGCAAAGGCGGTGTATGCTGTACCTGCAAGGCCCGGCTGCTGGAAGGGCAGGTAGAGATGGACGTACACTGGGGGCTGGAAGAGCATGAAATTGCCGAAGGCTATATCCTCACCTGCCAGAGCCACCCGGTGACGGAGAAAGTGGTGGTGGATTTTGATGTGAAATAAAAACTGACCCTTATATCCTTTCCAGGTTTGTTTTCGTTAAATCATTGTTTGTATCCCCGGTATTCACAGTGCCCGCCGGCTCAAATAACATGACACTTACTTCCTCCGCTGCCACAGGCCTGTGCTCCACTCCCCTGGGCACGATGATAAATTCATTTTCCCGGATTATTTCCGTACGATCCCTGAACTCAATAGCCAGCTCGCCTTTGATAACATAAAACAGCTCATCTTCCTGCTCATGCTTATGCCATACAAACTCGCCTTTCAGTTTGGCCAGCTTTACCTGCTGGCCATTTAGCTCCCCCACTATTTTGGGCGACCAGTGATCGGCAAACAGCGATAACTTTTGATGGAGATTAATGACCTGCATAGTGAAAGGTTATGGATGAGGTGCAAACTTATTGAACTTAAGCAAAACACTACTTCTCCGTTACGGGAATAATTGCCATTGCCTCCACTTCCAGCAAGAAATCTCCATGAGCCAGCTTACAAACCTGCACCAGCGTGCTGGCCGGTGGGTTTTGCGCATTGACAAAAAGACCTCTCACCTCCCTGAATTGTCCGAACTGTGATATATCTGTCATAAACACGCTGATCTTTGCCACATGATCCATCGTACCTCCGAGCGATAACAGGATATTGCGGATATTAATAAAGACCTGCTCTGATTGTTTTGCTATATCTCCTTTGCCCACCAGGCTTCCATTGCTGTCTACGGCAACCTGTCCCGATATCATCACCATACGATAATTGCCCAGGTTGATATCTGCCGCATGCGAATATCCTTTTGGCCTGCTGACAGATGAAGGATTAGTGAATGTTATAACCGGAGTGCCTGCCTGCGAAAATGCGGCTGCATCTAAAATAGCGAGCAGGATAGTGATAAAGATTTTCTGCATGTAATGATCTGTTTGGTGTTAATCATACAACCTGTTTAAAAAGATAGCAGGCGCAAAGATTTGGTATTTATTAATATCATTCGCAGTCATTCTTCTTTTTAACCGGGTATAAACGGCTAATATGATTAACTCAAATATTATGAACTGGTTTATCATTTAGAATATTTATTAATGTGAGATGGTATTAAACAGCGCTGCTATTCAGGCCGTCTTCCCTGCGCTTCCAATGAAAGCTTTGTACGCTGTATAGTATGCTTTACCGTAAAGAAAAATACAAAGAAGGCGCAAAGAACACTTAAAATGGTTAGCTGCCCGGAATGCTTTTTAAACACAGCACATTATCCATTGCATCAATATACTCCTGCCGGGGTATACCGGCTCCCGGCTAAATTTATTTTCTTTAGCTCATCTTAAATATTTTTTTATGAGCAATGTAACGAACTGGATGAGCTGGGAAGGCGGCATTGACCTGGTGGCTGTCACCTCTCCCGATTTGCAAATGCCCAATGTAATTGTCCACCTCGGCCGTATGGTACATACGCCTGCCGGCAGCGCCCCTGCGGGTATGGTGCTCTGGCAACCCGATCCCAATGCGCTGCCTGCTGTAATGGGCTTTGTAAGCACTGATGCGGCAGTGGGAAAATATTTTGGCCCCAACATTTTTGCCGGTACTCCCTTTGAGCAAGCGCCGGTGCTGGATGCCAGCATTGATATTCAGATCAGCGCTGATAAAGCAATCAGCAAATGCGTGGTGGGCAGCTATACCTTTGAAGTGGAAATGAGCGATTTCAGCGCTCCCTATCTTATCAGCCGTACACCTGCTGCCATGCCGCCCTTTCACCAGCAGGGTGTGGAGATACATGCGCAAAAAGTTGCTTTAAAAGTAAATGGAGAAACGATCAGTCTTATTGTACCACCGGTTGGCATTACCGGCGGCCCCGCCAGTGTGGTGGCGCCAAATGGCGTGTATGCCAGGTAGCAATCAGCACCTCTTCCACCAGCGTCCTGCTTTGCAGGACGCCTTCCTTGCTCATCACTCATCTGCTCACCGTCGCCCGCTTTTTTTAGCAGACATATAAAATACCAGTTTACCACCGTTCATAATTTCTTCATGCGATAGCGTCAGCCGGTTCAGCGGCTTACCATTCAGCTCTGCCTGCTGCACATATACATTTTTCTCTCCCTGGTTTTTTGCTTCAATAGAAAAAGTATTGCCGTTTTCCAGGTGAAGTGTTGCCGCACCTACAGCAGGGCTGCCCAACTGGTACACTGCAGCGCCGGGAGCAACCGGGTAAAAGCCCAGCGCACTAAAAATATACCAGGCGCTCATTTGCCCGGTATCATCATTGCCACCCAGGCCATCAGGCCCGTTGTGATATTGATTTTTGAGAATCATCCGTACCCGCTCCTGTGTTTTCCAGGGCTGATCTGTCCAGTTGTACAGGTATGCTACGTGGTGGGCAGGCTCGTTGCCATGCACATATCCGCCGATGATGCCGTCCCTTGTTATATCTTCCGTAGCCGCAAAATATTTATCGGGCAGGTGCATGTTAAATAATGTATCAAGATAAGCCGTGAATTTTTTCCGCCCACCCAGCAAGGCGGATAATCCCGCCGGATCGTGCGGCACAAATAATGAAAAGTTCCAGGCATTCCCTTCAATAAATCCTTCCCCGTGCGTATTCAGCGGATCAAATGGTGAACGAAAATGTCCATTGCTTAAACGGGCCCGCATAAACCCGCTGGCGGGATCAAATACATTTTTATAATTTTCTGACCTTTTGATAAACTCTTCATAAATATCCATCCTGCCTGATTTTTTTGCCAGTTGCGCAATGGCCCAGTCATCATACGCATACTCCAGCGTGGTGGATACGCCGGTACCATTCCTGTCTACCGGTATATAGCCCATATCCATGTACAGATCCAATCCGTCATAGCGCCTGTTTCGTGCAGTGGTCACACAGGCTTCCAGCGCTTTTTCCATATCAAATCCTGCATTGCCCTTTACTGCTGCATCGGCAATGACAGAAACCGCATGATAACCGGTCATGCACCAGTTTTCATTAGCAGAGTTGGACCAGACAGGCAGCATCTTTAATGTACTCTGATCATAATGCGCCAGCATGGACTGAATGGCATCTGCATTCCGCTTCGGCTGAATAATATTATACAAAGGATGCAGGGCCCGGTAAGTGTCCCAGAGCGAAAAAGTGGTATAGTTGACAAACCCCTTTGCCTCATGAATGTTTTGATCCAGCCCCCTGTACCGGCCATCCACATCCATGTACACCGTGGGATTGATAAAGGCATGATACATGGAAGTGTAAAAATTAACCTTGTCCTGCTCAGGCGCTGTTATATTTATTTTACCCAGCTCTTTTTGCCACTGCTCCTGTCCCTGTTTTTTTACAGCGTCAAAATCCCAGCCCGGTGCTTCTGTCCGCAGGTTGAGTAGGGCACCATGGGTGCTCACTGCTGACAGCGCAAATTTTATTTTCAGCTTTTCTCCTTCCTCCGTATCAAAATTGAAATACATCCGCAATTGCTTACCGGCCAGCTCCGGGAAGTTTTTTGACTGGTCAAATTTTCTCCAAAAACCGCGGTACACTTCACGGGTTGCAAAGTTTTTGCTTCCGTACTCTTTAAAAGGTTTGGAAAAAGACATGGCGAAATACAGCACCCGTGTTCTTCCCCATCCGTGTGTTTGCCGGAAGCCGGTAACCAGCGTATCATTTTCCACCCGTACAAAAGTCCATACATTCTTTTCATCATAGTTGTAAATGCCGCTCATCAGGTCAAGGATGATATGCGCATCATTTGCTTTTGGAAAAGTGTACTGGTGCATCCCTACCCGGGTAGTAGTGGTCAGCTCCGCCAGTATATTATGATCGTCCAGCTTTACTTTATAATAATTAGGTTCGGCTGTTTCGTTATCGTGGGAGAAGCGGGAGCGGAAACCGGCTTCGGGCTTACCGGCTGTGCCCGGGTTTAATTGCAGGGCGCCCGTGGTGGGCATGATCAGAAAATCACCTAGGTCAGCATGTCCCGTACCGCTGAAATGCGTGTGGCTAAAGCCAACAATCGTTTTATCATCATACTGGTACCCTGCGCAGTATTTGTATACATCCGGGTTGTACCGGCCGTCCACCGCATAGGGAACCGTATCGGTATCGGGGCTAAGCTGCACCATGCCAAAAGGCACCGTAGCGCCGGGAAACACATGGCCCATACGCTGTGTGCCAATCATCGGGTTCACATATTTCAGCAAATTACCTGCCTGCGATTGTGCAGCGCAGCAAACAGCGGAAGAAAAAAAGATGCAAAGTGCTTTCTTCATTGATAT
>DAOLFO010000486.1:0-1613 GCA_035326305.1 Chitinophagaceae bacterium | reverse complement strand
GCCGGCATTTTTGAAAAAATACTGGAGAAGATTAAAAGAAACGGACAGGCAGGCCGGCAGGGAGTAGTACGTTTTATAAAACGGTATAAGGTTGCTGCTGCAGTGATAGTAGCCACGGCACTGGCTGCAGCGCTTTATTTAAGCATTGGTAAAGATTACCAGGAACAAAGCACGGCAGAAAATGAGCTGGCAAAAGTGAAAGAGGAGGAACCAGTTGCTCCTGTTGTTGCGCCGCCTGCTGATTCCACCAGGAAAAGCCTGCAGCCCGCCACCGATCACCGTGCGCTTTACAGCGCTATGAAAAGAGAGAATTTTTTCTTCAGTAATAAATTACGGATAAACGGGTGGAGCTACAATATGGGTAACCAGGAAATGCTGGCAGCCTTTGCTTCTTTTCGCTATGCGGATATGCCTGCTGCATTTTGGGAGAAAGGTGTGGAGGAAACCGCCTGGCTGCAGGTGGATGACTATACAGCCATTGGTGTATCGCCTGCCATGCGGGACATGATGAAGAAAATGTATGAAGTAAAACGGAATGGTAAGCCTACTGCCAAAGCGAAAAGGGAAAAGAGAAAACTGAAGCGGTGGATAAAGGCCGATAAAAAACGTTTTGACAAAACCATGAGCCGCAACCCGCTGGATCCGCTTGATTTGGCTGACTTTATTTTTGATTGACAATTTCAACTGCCGGCAATAATTTTGCCTTCTCTTTTTTATGATTCAGCGCAACCTGCAATACATCCTGTGGAGTTTCTTCCTGCTTGTGAGCTGCCTGCCAGCCAGCAGCAGGGGATTTGTACAGCGTGATACCCTGCATCCGGCAGATCTTACCATTGCTTATGCAATAAGTGTGAGCAGCCCGGGAAAGGCTGGAGTGGGAGAAACTTATAACGGGGGCATTAAAACCATTTTTGTAAGCGGTGACAAGGCAAGGATGAGACAGGCCAGCCTGGCAAGGGTGCAAAGCATTTTCCTGCTGCCGCAAAAAAATGGAGCAGCCCGCATCGTTATAGCTAAAGAGTCGGGAACGGAAAAGTACCGGGTAAATATGACGGCTGCACAGTGGAGGGAGTACAACAGCAAATACGACAGCGCCCGCTTTACCCTCTATGATGACAGCCTGGTAATAGCGGGTTTCAATTGCCGCAAGGGGGCGGTGACACTGCAGGACGGGCGGCAGATTGAAGTTTGGTTTACTAACGAGGTGGACAACCAGCTATTCAGGCGTGCAGATCCGGCTTTTACCAGCGTGCCAGGTATCGTGCTGCAGTATGCATATCATATAAAACGGAGCAGCATCATATATACTGCCACGGAGGTGGCCCAACTGCCGGTGGATAAAAAAGTGTTTGCAGTACCGGTAACAGGCTACCAGTTGAAGCGGTACATTCCCGGCCGGCCGGCAGAGCCGGTCAGTGATCTGCTGCAGGAGGGGGAGTGGGAAGACGGCGATGATGCGGTTACAGACAGCCTGCAAAAACAGCAGGATAAAAAGCACTAAATCAATTTTTTTGTTTTCCCCTGCCATCTTACATTTGCGCCGGAGAGATGGCAGAGCGGTCGAATGCGGCGGTCTTGAAAACCGTTGACTGTAACAGGTCCGGGGGTTCGAA
>DAOLFO010000148.1:0-7661 GCA_035326305.1 Chitinophagaceae bacterium | reverse complement strand
ATTTTGTCAGGCTGATCAGCAAATAAGAGGGTTTTGTATCCTGTACAGAGCAGGTAATTTATACGGCCGGCCGGCATTTACCGGCCGGCCATTATTTTTAACAGGAACCATTACCCCAGCTAAACAGGGAATGCTTGCCCCGATGCTGTGAATGTGCTGTATCAGGCGTGAGCAGTTATAAATCCTTAATTTTATTTACTTAAAAAACAAAAAGATGTCAGCATTTTCCGCGTACAATTTTTCAGGACAGAAAGCGCTCATAAGGGTAGATTTTAATGTGCCGCTGAACGATAAATATGAGATTACTGATGATACCCGTATGAGGGCGGCAGTGCCCACTATTAAAAAAATCCTTGCTGATGGGGGATCCGTGGTGCTGATGAGCCACCTGGGCCGGCCCAAAGGCGGACCGGAAGAAAAATATTCGCTGAAGCACCTGGTGCACCACCTGAGTGAACTGCTCGGAGGCACCACTGTTCTTTTTGCAAATGACTGCATTGGTGAGCAGGCTTACCTGACCCAAAGCATGATGCGTCCCGGCGAGGTGCTGCTGCTGGAAAACCTGCGGTTTTACAAAGAGGAGGAAAAAGGGGACAGGGCTTTTGCAGAAAAATTATCACGCCTGGGTGATGTATGGGTAAACGATGCTTTTGGCACGGCCCACCGGGCGCATGCCTCCACAGCCGTGATTGCCGAGTTTTTTCCGAAGGAAAAAAGAATGTTTGGCCTGCTGATGGAAAGCGAGGTAAAAAGTGCAGAGAAAGTAATGCAGGGAGCTGAGAAACCTTTTGTAGCCATTATCGGTGGGGCAAAAGTGTCTGACAAAATCCTGATCATCGAAAACCTGCTGGAAAAGGCAACGGATATCATTATAGGGGGTGGCATGGCCTATACCTTTATGAAAGCAGAGGGAGGGAATATAGGGAAGTCGCTTTGCGAGGAAGACCGCCTTGGTACTGCAAAAGATCTGCTGAAGAAAGCAGCAGATAAAGGAGTTTGCATTCACCTGCCTTCTGATTCTGTTATCGCCGATAAGTTTGCCGCCGATGCAGATACTTCTTCTGCACCCAGCAACAATATCCCCGATGGCTGGATGGGGCTGGATATTAGTGAAAAGGCAGTACAGCAGTTTACTAATATCATCCTGCAGGCAAAAACGATTTTGTGGAACGGGCCGATGGGTGTGTTTGAAATGGAAGCCTTTCAGCACGGCACCAGGGCTATCGCCACAGCCGTTGCTGAAGCTACTGAGAAAGGAGCTTATTCCTTAGTGGGCGGAGGAGACTCTGTGGCAGCGGTCAACCAGTTTGGCTTTGCAGATAAGGTGAGCTATGTATCAACCGGTGGCGGGGCTATGCTGGAGTATTTTGAAGGCAGGGTGTTGCCGGGCATTGCAGCGGTTGGTCAAAGTTAGTTGTCTATGATAGGCTTATAAGTAAGCATTCTATACCATGAGAATACATTTTTATTTTTTTGCTTGTATACTTGCCTTATTACTTAGCGCTTGTGAAAAAGAAAAAGACTTACAGTTTGAGGAGCCGGCGCACATAGAGCCGGGTGGGGGCAATGGGAATAATCCGGAAATCGCAGGGGAGTATACTGTAGTGGGCGTGACGGGTATTACACTTGCCGAAGTAACAATGACGGTGAGCGGCACTACCAATAAAACGATAACCCGATCGTATTACACCGGGAAAGAGGTGGAAGGCTCAGCAGTAATTACCAGCAACAGGATAAATTTTTATAACACTGCGTTTACGGTAGATACATTACAGTATTTCCAAACATATCTGAACGGGTCGCTGCTGATGGAAGACGAACTGCCTTTAGAAATCCCGGCTTCCCCTGTCAGTTCATCAGCCAGCTATGCTTGGGTGGCAGGAGATTCCTTACGGATGTACAATATGACCGGCGGACCGGTAGCTGATAACCCGGTGCCCGGGCAGACAATGATAGCAGAACAGGGTGCCCGGGCCACGTGGTCGGGAGATACGCTGGTGTTAAATACGAACGCAGTTGTCAATACCACCGTTACGCCACAGGGCAGCGGCATTCCGGCTATCATGAAGGGGTATATCCGGGGTATTCTGAAACTGAAGAGAAAGTAAAGAACCGTTACGAATTTACCCCTGTGTCAGGGGACTGTTACTTTACCATCATTGCCATTACTTGCTGGTAAAATAAATCTATCATACAGGTGATCCCTGGTTCTTCTGCTATTTTATGCCGAAAGTATCTTCCAGATACGGGCACACCTGTCCTTAGAGCTAAAAATTATAACTACAAAATTTCAAATACCTTAATTTTAAGGCATAACAAAAACGTTAAAACCATGAAAGGAGTGAAAAATATCGGTCTGCTCATTGTTCTCGGCCTTATCCTTATTCTCGGAATATGGGGCTGCAGTGGCTATAACGGCCTTGTAAAACAGGATGAAGCAGTAAAAAAATCCTGGAGCAATGTAGAGACAGAATACCAGAAAAGGGCCGACCTGACCGATCAGCTTGTCAAAACGGTACAGGGGGCTGCCGATTTTGAAAGAAATACTTTGCAGGATGTTATAGAAGCCCGTGCCAAGGCTACCGGCATCAATGTTTCAGCAGATAACCTTACTCCGGAAAATATCGCCCGCTTCCAGGAAGCGCAGGGTGAGCTCACTGGCGCCCTGAACCGCCTGATGGTGGTGGTAGAGCGTTATCCTGATTTAAAGGCCAACCAAAACTTTTTAAACCTGCAAACCAGCCTGGAGCAAATGGCCAATGGCATCAATGCAGCACAGCGCAATTTTAATGAGGCTGTTAATGCCTACAATGTAAAAGTCCGTTCTTTCCCTACCAACCTGTTTGCAGGGATGTTTGGGTTTAAGTCGAGAGAAGGCTTTAAGGCAGAGGAAGGGGCTAATAAAGCACCGGACGTAAATTTTGATTTCAGCAAATAAGCATGAAGCAAAAAAAATGGCTGTATGCTGCGGCGGCTTTGCTGGCAGTGTTTGTTATATATGGTGTGGTTACCTATAACGGGCTGGTGAAGAAACAGGAGGCAGCAGATAAATACTGGGCCGATGTGGAGCGGACTTACCAGCGCCGGGCTGAGCTTATTCCCGTATTAGTACAAACAGTAAAAGGAATGGCCGGCTTTGAAAAAGAAACGCTGGAGCGTATTACAGCAGCAAGGACAAAGTTGGAATCTGTGCAGCTTAACGGTACCGGATCCGCCAGCGTACAGGAGCAGGAAGCCCTGCAAAAAGAGGTTGCTGTAAATGCCAACAGGCTGATTGCTGTAATTGAATCTTATCCCAACCTGCGGGGAACGGAAGGCTTCCTGGGCCTGCAAACACAAATGGAAGGAACCGAACGCCGCATCAGGGTGGCAAGACAGGACTATAATGAAGCCGTCAATAAATATAATGTTGCAGTAAGGACTTTTCCTTCATCACTCATAGCAGGGATGACCGGGTTTAAAATACGGCAGGGCTTTGCTGCAGATCCCGGAAGCGAAAAAGCAATTGAAATAAAATTTAATCAGTAGCACCGTGTCAATACTTTCTTTATTCAGAAGGCGCAGCAGGCTGTTTACACCGGAGGAGAGCCGGGCGATTGTAGATGCCATACGCGGGGCAGAACAAAAAACGAGCGGCGAGGTGCGGGTATTTGTAGAAAGCCGCTGCCGCTACATGGATGCGCTGGACAGGGCGGCAGAAGTGTTTTTCAATCTTGAAATGGATGAAACCAAAGAACGCAATGCTGTGCTGGTGTACGTGGCATTAAAAGACCATCAGTTGGCACTGTTTGCCGATGAGGGGATACATACCCGTGCAGGAAGCGATTACTGGCAAAAGGAAGTGGACATAATGATAGATCGGGTGGCGAAAGAAAATATTGCCTGTGGCATTGCCGGCTGTGTCAATGATATTGGTGAAGCGCTCCATACATTTTTCCCTTATAAAAACGATACGGATAAAAACGAGCTCCCGGATGAGATTGTTTTTGGAAAATAGAATTGGTTTAGCAGCCTTGCTGCAGAGACCGGCATAGGACTATGAAGAAATTTTTATTAGTAATATTTGCAGCATTCTTTACCCTGGCAGCGTTTACGCAGCAGGAAAAGGATCTTCCTGCTACACCTAACCCGCCAAAACTGGTAAATGATTTTACGGGCAATACGCTCACTCCCCAGCAGGTGGAGGCGCTGGAGCATAAGCTGAAGCTCTATGATGACTCCACTTCCAACCAGATAGCCGTCATTATTGTCAATGATCTGAAAGGGTTTACCGCGGAAGACTATGCCATAGGGATTGGCCGTAAGTGGGGAGTTGGTAACAAGTCTTTCGATAATGGGGTAGTCGTGCTGGTATATACCGGCGGCGCTGCGGGAGACAGGGATTTGACCATCCAGGTTGGGTACGGGCTGGAGGATAAGATAGCGGACATCACGGCTAAGAATATCATTGATCATGAAATGATACCGGCCTTCAAAGAAGGTAATATTTACCGGGGGCTGGATAATGGCATCAATGCCCTGGTAAAAGCGGCTGAAGGCAAGTACAAAGCACCGGAAGGCTGGGGCAGCCGTAATAAAGGCCGCAGCATTCATCCCCTGGTAGTAGTTGCCATAGTTATCGGCTTACTGCTGCTTTTTGGAGGAATAGGTGGTGCTGGTGGTGGTTATGTATCCAGGCGCGGGTATACAGACTGGACAGGAGGTGGCTGGACCACCGGGGGCAGGGGTTCGGGTGGCGGCTGGTCTGGCGGCGGTGGAGGCGGAGGCTTCGGTGGTTTTGGTGGCGGCAGCTTTGGGGGTGGTGGCGCCAGCGGCAAATGGTAATGCCTGCCAGGCCCTCTTTTCACATAACAATACAAGCGCAGCACCCTGTCATTTCCCTTTATTTCAATTAATTTTGACCTAATTAATTTTGAGCAGGGAATGAATCGTTTTATCAGTTTTTGTGCATTTGCATTGCTAACCGTTCCGGTGTTTTCCCAACGGGTGTCTTATATCTATCTTCAAACGGAAAACAGCCAGCCCTTTTTCTTACGTATGGGTGAAAAAGTAGAAAGCTCCAGTGCATCCGGCTACCTGATATTATCACAGCTTGCTGACAGCACTTACCATTTTGTTATCGGCTTCCCGGAAAAAAAATGGCCGGAGCAAAGCTTTGCGGTTGAGGTAAAAGGGAAAGACAAAGGATATCTTATCAAAAATTTTGGGGACAAAGGCTGGGGCCTGTTTGATTTGCAGGCATTATCGGTCATCATGTCCCGGACATCCGGTACAATACAGCAGGTAGCGGCAGAGCCCGTATCAGATTTTACCCATCTTTTGTCCAAAGCTGCCAACGACCCTTCGCTCCGTGAAGCGAAGCCCGCTGCTCAAAAGGAGGAGGTAGTAAAGCCGCCCGAAGCAAAGCAGCCGGTAGTGACAGAAGCAGAAGTAATAAAGCCTGTTGATGCTGTAAAGAAGGAAGAAGCTGCAGCCGATGTGAAAAAGCCGGAGGTGGCGCAGGCGCCTGTTTATACACCCTCACGGGTGATACGCGGAACTGAAAGCTCCACTACCGAAGGTGTTGGGATATTATTTATTGATGAATATGCCGATGGGTCGGCAGACAGCATTTCCATTCTCATACCGCCACCACCCTACCGGCCGCCGGTGGCAGCGCCGGCAGAAGAAAACAGGGAAAAAAAGTTTCTTGATATCCAGGCAGGCCCCGGTAAAAACGAAGTAGCCGCCGAAGACAAAAAAGAGACGGCTCCCGGAAATGAGTGCAAGGTGACAGCTACGCAAAATGATTTTTTAAAACTGCGTAAAAAAATGGCAGCGCAAAAAACAGATGATGCCATGCTGGACGAAGCCCGCAAAGCATTTAAGCAAAAATGCTATACCACTGCGCAGCTTAAAAACCTGCACACCCTGTTTCTGAATGATGCGGCGAGGTACCAGTTTTTTGATGCGGCGTATCCTTATGTATCGGATCCGGCAGCATTTCCTTCACTGGAGTCAGAGTTCCGGAATGATTACTACCTGAAAAGGTTCAAAGCGATTATCCGCCCCTGATTCATTTTACAGGAGCAGTTGTTATGATCTTTGCTATAAGTAGTAAAAACTATATTGCTGATAAGCTGGGCTTATTCCTTTCCACCCACGTCAGGTAGCTTAACCTTTTAAGCTCCCGTAACATATTGAACCTCTTAAACTTTTTAACCCCTCAAACTCAACATCACACTGCAAATGCCCCGCTATTTTTTAGAACTTGCTTATAAGGGCACGGCGTACAGCGGGTTTCAGACCCAGCACAATACCGGCCAGACCATACAGGCCATGGTGGAGGCTGCATTTCTCACCCTGCAGCGGCAGCCGGTGACGCTTACCGGTTCCTCACGAACAGATGCCGGTGTGCATGCTTTGCAGAATTTTTTTCATTTTGACTATGCGGGTGAGCTTCATCCCCAGTTTCTTTATAAAATAAATGCCATACTCCCCAGGGATATTGTAATAAAAAGTCTGCGTGAAGTGCCGGACACCAGCCATTGCCGCTTTGATGCGGTAAGCAGGCGGTATAAGTATTTTATTTACCGGGACAAAAATCCCTTTCTTGAGGATAGGGCCTATTATTATCCTTACCGCCTTGATCTGGAAGCCATGCAGGCTGCTGCTGCTATCGTTAGGGAATACAATGATTTTACTTCTTTTTCAAAGAGAAACACGCAGGTAAAGACATTTCAGTGTACCATTTTTACCAGCCAGTGGGCGGTGGAAGAAGGGAGTCTTGTGTACGAGGTTAAAGGCAACCGCTTTTTGCGGGGAATGGTCAGGGCGCTTACCGGTACTATGCTGCTGGTAGGGCGGGGCAGCATCACCCTGGATGGGTTCCGTCAAATTATTGAAGCAAAGGATTGTACAAAAGCGAATTTCGGGGTGCCGGCCCGCGGGCTTTTCCTGGCGGAAGTGGCCTTTTGAAGGCATTTAGCTCCAACAGTAAAAAAAATTGCAGGCCGGAAACCTCGTCTGGCAGGGGATTAACAGAGTTTAACAGCTTCAGAATCAAAAAAGATTTGGCAGGGATTATTTCCATCCTATCTTTGCACCCCGCTTGCAAAAAGCGATAAGTTCTCTGAAGCACGAAGAAGGTAAAAGCCGGCAAAAAAGGTAAAATAAAATTGGCTGATAAACAGGAAGTCCTTAGCTTTGCACCCCCGTTCAAAACGGATATGTTCTCTGAAGGTAACGGCAGCAAAAATGAGGCGGATGTGAATAAAAGAGATGATTAAAATTGGCTGATAATTGAAGATGTTGTACCTTTGCCGTCCGTCTCAAAAAAAGACGAAAAGTTCTTCGTAAAACAGGTTGATTTTCACTCCATTTAGTTCAGATTTTTTTAGAAAAAAAGCGCTGAAAAATTTGGTAGAAATAAAAAGGCCCTTACCTTTGCACTCCCGTTTAAAACGGGGTGGTGATAAGAAGCCAGAAGATCTTTGAAAGTTGGGAAGCAATAGCACTTTATCTCACATTGATGAGATAATAATTTACGGGTAAGTCAAGCTAAATACAATTTAGATTTGACACGTTAATTTTCTCTTGAGAATTTTAAATGTCAGTATCAAACATCATTTACAATGGAGAGTTTGATCCTGGCTCAGGATGAACGCTAGCGGCAGGCTTAA
>DAOLFO010000485.1:0-1621 GCA_035326305.1 Chitinophagaceae bacterium | reverse complement strand
CCGCGAAGGTCTGCTGAAGATATATGCCATCCTTAAAACAGAAGGAGACTTCAGCTTTACCAGCCACCTTGATGTGGCCCGTGTGGACTATTGCGCCTTCGGCAATTCGCATCCTTTCCGCATCCGCATTGTAAACAAGTTTAATGACAACTATGATCATTACTATATTAAAATAGCCGATGCCTCCCGTATATACGGGCTGGAGCTGGAGCATATCCTCTCCCCTAACCGGATTACTTTTTTTACAGATAAGGAAACGCTGGTGGAAGAGCATATACCGGGCGTGCCCGGTGATATGTTTATACAGCAATTGCTTCACGATCCTGCCACTAACAGGATCAGGCTCGCCAAGGAGTTTGTAAAATTTAATGAGCGGTGTTTTGTACGCCTGCTGGGCGATATGCGCAGCTACAATTTTGTAGTGGATATCACGCCTGATATAGAAGATTACCAGTACCGCATCCGGGCTATTGATTTTGACCAGCAATGCTATGAAGGGCGCAAGAATATGTACCTGCCACAATTTTTCAAGGAAAATTACCCGCTGGTACAGCTTTGCCTTTCCCATCTCAATGCTGAGTCGATAGCGCAGTACCAGGCTGAGGAGCGTACGCTGATTACTTTCCGGCTGGCCTCCGCCCGCTACCGCATAAAAGAGCTGCTCGACATTATGACAAAAGATGAAATATCTTCTCCTGCAAAGACAGAGCAGCTAAAGCAGGAGCTGAACGAATACCTGCAGACCTCTGTATTTTCCCGTTGCCGCAATATGGGCCAGGTGGTAAAGCGGCACCTGAAGCATACCCTGCAAAAAAACCTGATGCTGGTACAAAGGAACCTGGGTAAAAGTGGTGTTTAAGAAGAAATAGCAATGCAGTAAAATAAAAAAGCAGGTCGGCTAGACAACCACCTGCGTTGGTCATATCGGACCGTTCACATGAGAAAACTATCATGAGCTGTTTTACCAGCAATTAATCATTTGTTTTATTTTGATACCATAAAGTTCTGCTTATTTATGCAGCAGGTAAAATCAGTATTACTCAAGCGTGAATATTTAATACCAGAATTTGTTGCCGAAAGCTATCCTGGTATCATCAGCAGAAATACGCAAACCGAAGACGGCTATAGCCTGAAAAAAACGGCTGCCATATCCGGCAGCCGTTTCTGTTCTCAATTGTATGTAACTATTATGGGTTTTGCTCAGCGTTAGGGTTGGCTTGTATTTCAGCGATAGGTAGTTTAAACTGCCATCTTTCATCTCCTGCAGGAACCTGCATAAGGCCTGCTGCCGAAGCTGACACGTAATTTGGCACTACAGTCCTGTCCAGTGGCAGGTTGAGCCTTTTCAGATCGAACCAGCGATGCCCTTCTCCCCAATATTCTATTCTCCTTTGCACCAGGATTTCATCGATTAATGCCTGTCCTGAATTAGTGCTCAATACATAGTTGGGATCCCTGTTTACTGCAAGCGTGTACAGTGCCGCACGGGCATCCGCTTCCCGGCCCGGTGTTTTAGCATACGCCTCGGCCATAATCAGGTACATTTCTGCCAGCCTGATATAAGGCACATCACCAATGGTAGGAAGTTCACGGATGGCAAACTTACGGTTCATATAAGGCT
>DAOLFO010000147.1:0-7700 GCA_035326305.1 Chitinophagaceae bacterium | reverse complement strand
TTTTCATCTTTACCAGCTCTATCCTGGTATCGCTTACGCTGATGATATCAAACTCATAATCATCAATAATGATCCGCTCCTTCTGTGCAGGTATGGTTTCATGGAAGTTGATGATATACCCCGAAAGCGTTTCTGATTCATTTTCCGGGAAGGCAAAGCCATATTTTTCTTCCAGGTAATCCAGCTCCAGCCGGCCGGAAAAAATAAACTCATTGGCCGCCAGTTGCCTTTCTTCAAACTTCTCTTTGTCATACTCATCATTAATTTCCCCGAAAAGCTCTTCCAGCACATCTTCCATGGTGATGATGCCGGCTGTGCCGCCAAACTCATCCACCACCCAGGCAATGCTTTTGCGCTCCCGGCTGAATTTGCCGATCAGGTCGGCAGCGCTCATGCTTTCGGGCACTGCCGGTATGGGCAGCAGCATATCTTCTACGGAAGCAGGCTTTTTGAACAGGTCAAGCTGGTGCACATACCCGGCTATATGATCAATATTATCCTCATACACTATCAGCTTGCTGAGCTTTGTTTCTGCAAATTTTTTATGCACTTCCGCTATGGGCGTATCCCTTCGCAGGCCCACTACTTCTTTACGCGGCACCAGGCACTGCCTGATCCTGACCCGGGGAAATTCCTGCGCATTTTCCAGCCACTGCGTGCTGCGGTCCTGCCGCTCTTCATCCTGGCTTTGCTGAAAAAGATTTTTCAGCTCGCTGCGGCTGAGCGCATCTTTGTGCTTGTCCAGCCGCACGTTGAATACATATTTCAGCAGCCATTCAGCCAGCGAAATGAGCGCTTCCGCAACAGGGGAAAACATCTGGTAGAAAAAATCGGTTATAAGCGCCATTTTACCCAGCAGCACATTGCTGCGGGCACGGAAGAAGGCGCGGGGTATAAACTCAGCAAAAATCAGCACCACGAATGTGGCGATGACGATCTCCACTACAATATGCACTACATCAGAACCAATGCCTATATACTTCCAGGCCGGCCTCATGACAGCATTTATCTGCAGGCTGAAAAAGACAAGAAATAAGGTAAAGCCGATAAGTGTGGTGCCGATAAAGCTGGCCGGGTTTTCTGTAAACTTGCTGATAAGCTGCCCGGTGGTGCCGCCCTGCTTGCGCTTCAGATCCAGCGAAAGGCGGTTGGCGCTGTAATAAGCCATTTCTATCCCTGCAAAAAAACCCATCAGTAACAGGGTGAAAATGAACCAGGCTATTGTTTTCCACTCAACCATGAAGTAAAGATAATAAACGCCAATTATCAACAGAAACAGGATATCCGGGCTGTTCTATATATGCAGGAAGTCCCGGATAATGGCTTCGGCCTGGTGGCAGGCCACATCCAGGTCATCATTTATAATAACCCGGTCAAAATGATTTTTAAATGATATCTCATAGGCTGCCTTGTTCACACGGGCCTGTAGTGTTTCCGCTGTTTCCGTACCCCGTGATTCCAGCCGGCGGCGCAGTTCCTCTACAGAAGGCGGTTCAATAAAGATAGAAAGAGAGGTTTCGGGATATTGCTGCTGCACATGAATAGCGCCTTTTACATCAATATCCAGCAAGGGGCATTGCTCATTGTCCCAGATACGCTGTAGCTCCGACTTTAGCGTGCCGTAGTATTTGCCTTCATATACCATTTCCCATTCTGCAAAATCACCGCCTTTGATTTTTTTCCGGAACTCTTCCAGCTCCAGGAAGTAATAATCTACACCATGCTTTTCATATGAACGGGGCTGGCGGGTGGCAGCCGAAATAGAAAAAGCCAGTTGGGGAAAAACAGACAGCAGGTGACGGGTGATAGATGTTTTACCTGCTCCGGAAGGGGCGGTGATGATGATGATCCTGTTTTGAAATTTACCCATGTGCAAAGAAAGGAAAAACCTGCCAATTCGGGCAGGTTTCTATCCATTGCGGCAGCCTGTACTATCAGTTCATGCGGATACGCATATTCCCGTTTTGCTGCATTTGCTCCATCAGCTTATTTCTTTCTGCTGTAAACTCATCCGGCGTCACCTTTTTCCCTTTGGTTGGTTCTTTGATGGCAGATAAGCTTGGCTTAGCCAGCACTTCTGTAGCGGTGTACAGGGTACGGCCATTATTCGTTTCCAGCTCCAGTATGGCGCCGGGCAACTGTCCCTGCACTTCAGGGCCTATGGCCACCGGGATGTCAGTAGTGAACCAGGCAATCATATTAGTGGTGTCATCCACTTCTTTTCTTTCCATTTTTCCATCGTTCATGGTCATCATCATTCTTTTGCCAAAACGCTGGCTGGTAGCCTGCCGGCAGGTATAGCCCAGTATGGTTTTTGTTTCGCCGGTCAGTTTCCAGTTGCCTTTGCGCAGGCTGTCTGCAATAATAAATTTCTTATCCATAAACTCCCGCTGCTCTACTTTCTTACTTTTTTCAAAATCGCAAAAGGTCATATCATCGGCTCCGCCGCCAATAGTCCGGAACACAAATTGATTGCCCCGCCCGTCATTGGCCATGGCATCATCTTTAATGTCTTCTTCCATCATTCGCCAGGCCATCTGGTTATTGGCAAAGTTGAGTTCAAAGCGATCGGTGCGGGAAGTAGGCATAGCATTTTGTATGCCCGGAGGCAGATCACCGCCAAAAGATACCTGCATCTGAACTTTACGCTCATACATTATTTTCCCTTCTTTTTGCTGGGCTTTTATACTACAGGTGGCGAAAAGGATAGCGGCAGCCAGGAATATTTTTTTCATCATTTCATTTGGTTTATGAGCCAAAGCTACACCCGGCTTTTATTGACAGAAGTTAAGCCACCTTGCATTATGGTTAATAAACGTTAAAGCAGGGAAGCAAAGACACCCGCATTGAGTTACATTTGTTTTATCAAACAAAAAATGAAAAAGCTCCGCTGGTATACTGCGCTCATGCTGCTGGTCATCCTGGTACTGGCCGGCTTCCAGGTATACTGGCTGCGGGACAACTACCATCGTGAGGCCCGTGCGCTGGAAGAGCGTACCACTATCCTGTTCCGGGAAACCGGCGATCAGCTCCGCGACTCCCTTATCAGGCAACGGCTAAAATCAGCCATTGGTGACACCGTGCTGTGGTCTGGCATCAGCCATCCATCCGGCACTCCGCACTATGCTGAAAATATAGTGACGGATGCCATCAAGGCGGCGAGGGTCATGGGTGATATGCAAACGCTGAGGATAGGGCAAACCGATACCATAAAGCAGGCACGATCCGGCAATGGTAAAATATTTGTTTCGCTGAATACCCAACTGACAGATAGCATTGGTTCTATCAGTCATCCTGACTCCGTCTCTACCGGGGATATTAAAGAAATTACCCTCATTCGCCCGTCCCGGCCACAGGGCCGCCCGGTAATACGGGTAAGGGACAGCCCGGAACGTACACAGGTTTTGCGCAGGGACAGCGCCTCCGGCAATTTTTTTCAAACCGGCACTTTCGTCCTGACGGATAAAGACGGGAAAAGGGTAATGCTGAGCCTTGATACGATTGTCAGCGATACTATACCGGAATCATTGCTGGAAGCAAGCTTTGCCCGTGTACTGAAATCAAAAAACACAGAAGTGCCGTTTACCCTGGTTAAAGCTAAGGATGCGCCGCCTGGAAATTTCCGGCCCGGTTTTTCACTGGCCCGGACAGGAAGCGGCTATTCTGTAAAGCTGGGTAATACGTTCCCTTATCTGATTAAACAGATTTCATTACCTGTTCTCTTTTCCGTTTTTCTTGTAGGCATCACTGTATTCAGTTTCCTGCTGCTCTACCGCAGCCTGCGGCGGCAGCGCCACCTGGCTGTGATGAAAAATGACCTGATCAGCAATATCACACATGAGCTGAAAACACCCATCGCTACTGTAGGAGTGGCCATAGAAGCCCTGAAAAATTTTAATGCTATACAGGATCCTGCCCGCACCAGGGAATACCTTGATATTTCTCAAAACGAGCTGCACCGGCTGGAGTTGCTGGTGGATAAGGGGCTGAAACTCTCCATGTTTGAAAACAAAGACATAGAGCTGAATTACCAGCAGTGCGACCTGGGCGAAATGGTGAAAGATGTTATTGCCTCCCTGCGGCTGCAGGCCGAAAAGCAACAGGCACGCATCAGCCTGGATGTGTCCGGCGATGCTGTGCTGCAGGGTGATAAGCTGCATCTCATGAGCGTGGTATTTAACCTGCTGGACAATGCCCTGAAGTACAGCCGGGACAATGCTTCCATACAGGTGATGATAGAAGAAAAAGATAAACAGGTGGAGCTGCGGGTGAAAGACAACGGGATAGGCATACCCGGTCAGTATAAGGACAAAGTGTTTGAAAAATTTTTCCGAGTGCCGGCCGGCAACACCCATAATGCCAAAGGCCATGGGCTGGGGCTGAGCTATGTGGCCAAAGTCATTCAGCAGCACGGCGGCAGCATTACGCTGGATAGCTATGAGGGATTGGGTAGTACCTTTACCATTATACTGCCCAAACAGCAATCATGAATAAGATAAAAGTTTTTTACGCAGAGGACGAGTTATTTCTTGGCAAAATAGTAAAGGAAAGCCTGGAAAGCCGCGGCTTTGAAGTCATGATGGAAAGCGATGGTGGAAAAGCAGTGGCCGCTTTCAAAAAAAGCGAAGCGGATATCTGCGTGCTGGATATAATGCTGCCTAATAAAGATGGTTTTGCTATTGCTGATGAAATACGGGAAATCAATGAGGATGTACCCATTATCTTTCTCACGGCAAAGACACAAACGGAAGATGTGGTAAAAGGCTTTTCACTGGGTGCCAATGATTATATCCGCAAGCCTTTCAGCATGGAAGAGCTGATAGTGCGCATACAAAATGCACTGCGGTATAAATCGGAAGCCCCGTCTAAAATAAACAGTGACGCTATTGCAGTAGGGAAGTACACATTTAACCTGAACCGCCAGGTATTGGCCAAAGAAGGGGAGGACCGGAAATTATCCTACCGGGAAAGCGAACTGCTCAGGCTCCTGTATGAAAACAGGGACAAGGTGCTGGACCGGAAAGATATCCTGAACCTGCTCTGGGGCAATGATTCTTTTTTCAACAGCCGTAACCTGGATGTATATATCACCAAACTGCGCAGCTATTTAAAAGACGATCCGGGTGTAGAGATTATCACTATAAAAGGAATAGGATACCGCTTTGTGCTCCCTTAGTTAACAGGAAGCCTTTACCTTTGAAGAAATTTCCGCTATGAAATTTCGCTGGACACTGCTGGTGCTTATTGCTGTTGCCCTGCTCATTGCCTGGCGCACCCGGCCCGGTGCCGATGATTTCAAGAAATGGTTTAATGCTGCTGCAAAAACACAAACACCTCCCCTCATCGAAGAAACCAACAGCTACCTGTACAGCATATACACTGTTTCTTTTATAGAAATAAAAAAAATACCTGGCCAGCAGGAAGCGGCTGTAGCAGTGCCTGTGCGGAAAGAAAAATACCTGGGGCTGTTTGGAAGGTTTTGGAAGCTGTAGTTTAGTAAATCAGCCGCTGACCGGCAATCGTGAATCGCTGCACCGTACATCTTGCAAATCATCAAATCATCAAATCAGCAATCACCACATCAGCCATCATGAATCGACCAACGGCCAACGATCATCGGCTAACGATCAACAACTGGTACGCCATTCGTCAATCTAAAATCGGAATTTGTAAATCCTAAACTCTCTCTATATCCGCTCCCAGCCTGCGCAGCCGCTCATCTATGTGCTGGTAGCCGCGGTCTATCTGCTCTATATTTTGAATCACACTTTTTCCTTCTGCACTAAGGGCAGCGATCAGCAATGCCACCCCGGCCCTGATATCCGGGCTGCTCATGGTAATGCCGCGGAGCTGCTGCTCTCTTTCCAGTCCTATTACCACAGCCCGGTGCGGGTCGCACAAAATGATTTGGGCGCCCATATCAATCAGCTTGTCTACAAAAAACAGGCGGCTTTCAAACATTTTCTGGTGTATCAGCACACTGCCCTTTGCCTGTATGGCTGTTACGAGCACAATGCTTAAAAGGTCAGGCGTGAAGCCGGGCCAGGGATGATCATAAACAGTAAGCACTCCGCCATCCATATAGCGGCTTACTTCATACAACTGCTGTGAAGGAATATGGATATCATCACCCTTTATATCAAGCTGTATTCCCAGTTGCCGGAATTTTTCGGGGATTATCCCCAGGTGATCCACCCCGGCACCCCGGATAGTGATATCACTCTGTGTCATAGCGGCCAAACCGATAAATGACCCTACTTCTATCATATCCGGCAGCATACGGTGGGTGGTGCCACCGAGGTAGCTCACGCCTTCTATTGTCAGCATATTGCTGCTAATGCCGCTGATTTTTGCGCCCATGCCATTCAGCATCCGGCAGAGCTGCTGTATATAGGGCTCACAGGCGGCATTGTACAATACCGTTGTTCCTTTAGCCATGCTGGCTGCCATAATGATGTTGGCAGTACCGGTAACAGACGGCTCATCCAGCATAAACGAGCTTCCTTTCAGCTCTGCCGCATCCAGGTGAAAAAAGCCATCTTCCGGATGGTAGTCAAAACGGGCGCCGAGCTTTTCAAACCCGAGTATATGCGTATCTAAGCGGCGGCGGCCTATCTTATCGCCTCCCGGTTTTGGTATAAAGGCTTTGCGGTAGCGGGAGAGCATAGGCCCGGCCAGCATCACCGACCCGCGCAGCCGGCCGCTCTTCTTTTTATAATCGTCGCTGTGCAGGTAGTCAATATTTACTTCATCTGCCTGGAAGATGCAGGTGCTTCGCTCCGGCCGCTCTGTTTTTACATTCATTTCGCCCAGCAGCTCTATCAGCAGGTTTACATCCAGTATATCAGGTATATTGGTGATGGTCACCTTTTCTGGTGTGAGCAGCACGGCGCTGATGATCTGCAGCGCTTCATTCTTAGCGCCCTGCGGCACTATTTCTCCTGATAATTTTTTTCCTCCCCTTACTTCAAAAGAATGCATAACAGGCTATAAGATTATAGTGTAACAAGAAAGGTGCAAGGTAAATTTTTAAGCAAAGCCATACTTTTTATGGCAATAAAAAAAGCTGGCCTTTGCGGTCAGCTTTGCAGTTATATTTGATAACAACTGGTCAGAACCTTTTTTTCTTAAAGTTTCCGCCACGGTTATCATTGCGGCGGTTATTGTTATTGCCACCGCTGCGGTGCTGAAACTTGCCCCGCTGTTTTCCGTAATTATTTCCATTCCGCTCCCGGCCTTCCTGCGGGCGAAATGCTTTTACATACGGGCTGTTGGTGAATGTCAGTTGCCCGTCGGTAATGTCCGTCAGTTCACTCTGGATGGTATCATCATGCGCCATTTCTTTATGCCAGTTGCTATATGCCAGCTTCATGTAGTAAGCAATGGCATTGGCAAAGCCGGCTCTTTTTTCAGTATCCGTTTCGCTCAGTGCTTTATTGATTATCACCTCCAGGTTTTTGCCCAGGTGAGAGTATTTCGGGTAGCGCTTGGGATAGGGAAGCGGCTGCGGCCGCTCACTCAATGACTCCCGCGTAGGAACCGGGTAGGGCGATTTTACCTCCAGCTTGAAATCCGAGATCAGGAAAAGGTGATCCCACAGCTTGTGGCGAAAATCTTCCACATTTTTCAGGTGCGGGTTCAGGAAACCCATCAGCTCTATTACCGCCTGCGCATTGCGCTGCCGCCTTTCCGGGTCTTCA
>DAOLFO010000146.1:0-7701 GCA_035326305.1 Chitinophagaceae bacterium | reverse complement strand
GCTAACCTGGCTGAATGCTATAACAGGATTTATGTGCAATAAAAAATAGTGCAGCAATATGCAGTAGCTGCCTTTCCACAACCCATGTGCAAAATCTTTGGATGCACTGCAACGGCAGTGGTATATTTGTATTTCATCCATTATACAACTAACAACTAACATCGTACATTACCATGTCTTACTGGCTTATCAAATCAGAACCTTTTAAATACAGTTGGGATCAACTGGTAAAAGACAAGAAAACTTTCTGGGATGGTGTGCGCAATTATGCTGCCCGCAACAACCTGCGTGCTATGAAGAAAGGCGATCTCGCTTTTTTTTACCATAGCAATGAAGGCACAGAGATAGTGGGCATTGCCAAAGTGGTAAAGGAGGCCTACCAGGATCCAACTACTACTGAAGATGCCTGGGTGGCAGTGGATTTTGCACCGCATAAAAAATTAAAGAAGCCGGTAACGCTTGCACAGGTCAAAGCGGAAAAAAAGCTGGCAAATATGGCACTCGTTCGGCTGGGGCGCCTGTCTGTGCAGCCGGTGACAGAAGAGGAGTGGGATACGGTAATGAAAATGGCGGGAGAGTAGGCTTCTATTTTTACACCTGCTCTTACTGGTGAACACCCGGTCGCTATAACTGTTTGGCATTCCTGATCCTTATTTATTAATACCAGCCGTTTGTTTAATGCCGGAAAAAAGTGTTTTCCATGAAAGATGGAAGATAGAGCGGTTGGTATCCCGCTCCTGCTTTACTGTTATCACTCTTGGTCCTTCTTTCCCGGAAGGGTTATTGTTTTTAAGAATGATGTTTGCCGCAAGGCTTGCCAGTTTTTTCTTCTCCAGCTTCTTACTGTCTTCATCTTTTTTGAGAATGCCGACTTTTAAATTTTTATAAAGAAATTTTACTTCCCCATTCATACCATAGTCATCGCCGGCAAGGTTAAAGCTGAGGTGGTTGATCATGCCGTCTTCAATGTCGGCCGGTCCCATAGGCCGGGTCAGCTCATTTACCTGCGTGGCAGGAATGCTGCCCAGGCTCCCTTTTACATCAAACCGCCCCCGCGGATGAAACAGGTAAAATTTCCAGGTAGTGGTAAGTGCAGTCTTATTTAAAAACCTTGTTTGTATATGTACCGTCATCTGATTTTGTCCTGTACCGGGCTGGTTGGTAATATTAGTTATAGTGGCATACGCCTGCTGAAACCTTACTTTACCGGCCTGGTTGGTACGCGGATTTTTTTCTTTATACTCCACATAGGCATTGCCCACTATCATTTTCTTTAAGTTAAATGGTAAAGGGATTTTAGCAATGGCCTGGTGCGGGTAAGTGCCCACCCTGTTTTTTTTATCCCTGGCAACAGACAGATCCCGGTATATCTTAAAGCTGGCTCCGGCAATGTACATGCTGTCTGCCCATATCTTTTCACTGAGCAGGGCGGGCATGTTTACCCCGGTGACATGAATGTCTTTCAGCAGGAAATCAAAGCGGTCGTCCTGGGTTGGCAAGCTCTTTACAAAAGCGTCTTCTCCCAGCAAGGGATTAACAGAAAAAGATTTAATGAAAACCGAAGAGGAAGGAGAATGGACAGCAATGCTGTCAACTGCATATTCGTATGGCTTCACTGCAGATCGCCAGGAAAACCGGCTGCAGGATGCTATCAGTGAGCGGGAAAATAAAAGCCGGGTGGTATCCGCATTTGCGGTACTGTCTACAGCAATATCACCAAGTGTGATATTCACCCTGTTCAGCTCAAGTGCTTTTTGTGTTTTACCCAGGCGGGCTGTGCTGATGGTGCCATTCCGTATATAAATGGAATCCAGCCTTATCAGGTTCAGGTTTCCCAGTATTTGTTCATATACCGCTTTATCCGGGGTGGCCCTTACGGTGTCTTTTCCTTTGCCGGTATAGAAGAGGGAAATAACCGGCTGGTCAAGCGCCAGTATGCTGCCCACTATTTCTTTTTCTAACAGGGCCCGTGGTGTTTTGACACCGGTAATGGTAATGCGGGGGATGGCAATGATAAAAACGGCAGCCGGGGCATTATCACCGGCATTTTGCAGCACAGTGCTGTCGTATGTAAGCAGGAAATCCTGCACGGACAAAAAACCATTCAGCTCATCCAGCTCCAGCTTTTCATAGCTTACTTTATACATCCCGCCTGTTTTTTTCTTTACGGCCGCTTCCAGTTGCTCCCGGATGATTTTTTTCTTATAAAGCTTCCAGAACAAAATACCCCCCACGATGATAGCCGCTATGGTGAGGCAAATGGCGCCGAGTATGACACGGCCACGGCCGGTGGTAGAGGCCTTTTTAATTTTTTTGACGACCTGCATGCCTGTTACCAGTCAATTAATGTTCCAATTTTATTATGGCATTGGTTTTGCCTAACTTAGGATTGTTATTGGTCACTGTTTCTTTCACAGATACTAACCGGATATGCCAACGTTTAATGACCGCCTCAGGCAGGTGTTGCTGCTTATTATTATTATTATCCTGGGATTCCTGGTGCTAAAGGAGCTCTATCTTTTTCTGCCAGGCCTGTTAGGCGCCCTAACCCTGTATATTCTCAGCCGGAAGAATTATTTTCAACTGGTATACCACCGCAAATGGAAGAAGGGCAGGGCAGCCGGGCTTTTTATTGTATACTATTTATTGCTCCTGGGCTTACCGATCTTCCTGGCCGTTACCCTGATCAGCCCGAAAATAAATGAATTTCTTGCCGATCCCAATGCCATGATTAATGCAGCCCGGCATTCCATACAGACCATACAGCAGAAGATGGGGATGGAGCTGGTATCAGACAGCACCTTAACAAATTCATTAAGCAAACTGACAGCCTATATCCCCGGTTTGCTGAATAGTACCGCCACGCTGATCACCAACCTGGCCATTATGCTGTTTGTGCTGTATTATATGTTTTACAATGGGGCGGAGCTGGAGCGGGAAATGAGCAGGATCACGCCGCTGAAGCAGGAAAATATCAATATGCTTGCTTCAGAAACAAAACGGATGGTAAGAGCCAATGCACTGGGTATTCCGCTTATCTCCATTATACAGGGGCTTACAGCCACATTGGGCTATTTCATTTTTGGGGTAAACGAGTGGGGCTTGTGGGGCTTCCTTACAGGTGTATTCGCATTTTTTCCTGTAGTGGGCACTATGATTGTGTGGGTGCCGCTGGTAATATACACGTTTGCTATCGGCGAAACCTGGCAGGCTACTGCTTTATTGCTGTACAGCGCTATTGTAACGGGTAATGTGGATTATTTTGCCCGTATCACATTGCTGAAGCGTATGGGCGATGTGCATCCGGTTATCACGATTCTTGGTGTCATAGTGGGCTTAGGCCTGTTCGGCTTTATTGGCCTGATATTCGGCCCGCTCCTGATCAGCTATGTGCTTGTCCTGTTTAAAATATACAGGAATGAGTTTATTGACAACGTCCCTGCTGCGCCTGTTGCTGAAACCACCGGGGCTGAAGGTAACGGGGCGGAGGCTGGTGAGTAGGGCGGAGTATAAACTTATTGCAGGCCGGGCCTGCTGTCCGTACCGGGCGGCCAGTTGAATGACTCTACTCCGTGGATGGTATTGCGGATACGCTCTTCCCAGGCATTTCTTGTTTGATCACTTATTGAAGCTGGCTTAATAGTTATTTCAAACGAAGCGGGCAACGGGTTTTCGTCGAGGACACCTTCCCATGATTCACCACCCTGCGCCAGGTATATTTCCATGGCTTTTTCTTTTGAAATGTACTCAACGGTTTCCACTTCATCCATGCTTTGAAAAAACTGCAGATCGTTGCCGGTGCGGGTGCTGTCATAAGTGTTATCGAGCAAAACAGTAACGTGAGTAAGCTGCTTTTTTTCATTACTGCAGGCAGCCAGCAGCACGGGGAAAACCGCTAAGGGAAGCAATAGTTTTAGCATGGCTTAAAAATAAGTATTTCGCACAAAAAAGCCTGCCGTTGATTATCCGGCAGGCCGTTATTCTTTTTGTTCATGTTCTTTACAGGTGAATAGCTTCCCCGTAAGCCACTTCAATAGCGTCCTTCACGCTTTCGCTGATAGTGGGGTGGGGGTGTATGCTGTTCAGCACTTCGTGGTGAGTGGTTTCCAGCTTGCGGGCGGTTACCGTTTGTGCAATGATTTCGGTTACATTATAGCCAATGGCATGTGTACCGAGCCACTCCCCATATTTAGCATCAAAAATCACTTTTACAAAACCTTCTGCATGACCTGCTGCGGAAGCCTTGCCGCTGGCACTGAGCGGAAATTTGCCCACTTTTATTTCATAGCCGGCATCTTTAGCCTGTTTTTCAGTAAAGCCTACCGAAGCTATTTCGGGATAGCAGTAAGTACAGCCCGGCACATTGCCATAATCTAGCGCTTCCGGCTGGTGGTTATATTTTTTCTCCGTGTATGCAATGGCTTCCACGCAAATGATAGCTTCCTTAGAGGCAACGTGTGCCAGGGCCTGGCCGGGCACGCAGTCACCAATGGCATAAAAGCCCGGCACGCTGGTGCGGTATTGCTTATCTACGGTAATACGGCCTTTATCTGTTTTAATGCCAAGCTCTTCCAGCCCGATGCCCTCAATGTTGGCGCTTACACCTACTGCGCTCAGCACTACATCTGCTTCCAGGGTCACTTCTCCTTCCGGGGTTTTCACTTTTGCTTTTACTCCGTCGCCGGATGTGTCAACAGCCGTCACTTCGCTGTTGACCATTATCTTCATACCCTGCTTTTTAAAATTTTTTTCCAGCTCTTTTGATACCTCTTCATCTTCCACCGGTACAATGCGGGGCAGGAACTCCACGATGGTTACTTCGGTGCCCAGGCTGTTATAGAAATAGCTAAACTCCACACCTATGGCCCCGCTTCCCACTACAATAATGCGGCGGGGCTGCTGTGGCAGCGACATGGCTTCGCGGTAGCCAATTACTTTTTTACCATCCTGCTTTAAGGCAGGCAACTCACGGCTGCGGCCACCTGTGGCGATAATGATGTGCTTGCCTTCTACCACCTGCTTTTTACCATCTTTATCCGTTACTTCCACTTTTCCTTTGGCGGCCAGCTTGCCAAATCCCATGATCACATCGATCTTATTTTTTTTCATTAAAAACTGCACACCCTTGCTCATCTTGTCGGCCACACCCCGGCTGCGCTTTACAATGGCATCAAACTTAGGGGTGCCGGTTGCCTCTATGCCATACGATTCTGCATGCTTGATATCATTGACCACCTGCGCACTTTTCAGCAGCGCTTTAGTGGGGATACATCCCCAGTTGAGGCAAATGCCCCCCAGGCTTTCTTTTTCAATGATGGCTGTTTTCAGGCCTAACTGGGAAGCACGGATAGCAGCCACATAACCGCCGGGCCCACTACCTAAGACTATTACATCGTATGCCATTTTTTTGACTGATTAAGTTGGTGAATAGATTGGTCTTAAATGCGGTGCGAAGTTATCAGAAAACAACGAATTGGGCAAAAACAGGCATACCCGCCATGTTCAGACGGGTATGTGCAACTTATTTTTCTGCAGGCGATGGGGAAAATAAATATCCCTGAATATATAACAGCACTTGCTGCAAGCTATCAGAACCCCTTTTTCTCCGCAGATTTCAATGGTGGTAATTTAAAATTATCCAGCGCACTTTTTTCTGCCATCAGCTTTTCAATATCCGCTATGGAGCGGGGGGCAAAATGAGACAGGAGCTCATACCCGTTTTCTGTAATGCGGGCATCATCTTCTATCCGCACCGCTATGCCCCACCATTTCTTATCACAATTACTGTTTGCAGGAATATAAATACCCGGCTCAATGGTGATGACCATATCTTTTTTCAACACAGAAGAGGCACCGCGGTCATGCACATCCAGCCCGATATGGTGCGAAAGGCCATGCGGATAGTATTTGCCTACTTCAGATTTATTTTTAATAATGCCCAGCTTCAGCAGCCCATCTGCAATGGTCTCTTTGGCGGCATTGCCGGCATCGCTCCACTTGGCACCGTCCTTCAGCATTTTAAAGGCAGCTTCCTGTGCATCATATACTATCTGGTAAATAGCTTTTTCCTCGGCGGAAAATTTTCCTTTTGCCGGAATGGTCCGGGTCACATCCGCTGTATAACCGTGGTACTCGGCGCCCACGTCCATCAGGATAAGCGAATTGCCCACTTTTGTTTTTGTATTTTCCATATAGTGCAGCACACAGCCGTTTTCACCGGCACCTACTATAGAGCCGTAACCTACGCCTTCCGCACCATATTTTTTGTGAACATACTCATGCAGGCCCTGTATTTCCAGCTCGCTCATATCAGGCCTTGCAGCTTTCATCACTTCATTTTGCCCCTGGCAGGAAATTTCCACTGCTTTGCGTATCAGATCCATTTCTTCCGGTGTTTTTATTTCCCGCAGTTTACCGGTCAGCTCCATATACAGGCGGTGGTCTACTTTACTGGCTTCTCCGGTTTTGGCAGGTATGCCGGCTTTTTGCTTAAAGTGTTGCAGCAGGTCGTACAGTTCTGCTTTATCCCAGGGAGAGTCGGCCACATCTTCCGGCAGGCGGCTGGTAAGTATTTTGCTAAAGCCGGAAAAGTCTATCGGAAAGTCTTTAAAATCTTTGCCATTAAATGCCATGCGGATGCCCAGCTTTTGCTGCACGCCTGACGTTCCCAGCCTGCGGCCTGTCCATTGCTCGGCCCTTTCATTTTTTTCCTGTGCAAATAAAATTTCAGTATAAGGCTGCCCGGCAGAATCTTTTTGCGGCTCTTTAAAAATCACTAATACGGAGTGCGGCTCTTTGTACCCGCTGAAATAATACATATCCGGGTTGGCATGGTAGATATAATCCACATCGTTGGAAAAATTGCGGACAGGATAAGCGAATACCACCATCACTGAATTTTCCGGCATTTGCTGGCGCACCGCTTCCCGGCGACCGGCATGGAAAGATGCTGGTAAGTAATCCGCAGGTAGATCTTCCTGGGCCTGCACCAGCAATGCAGACAGCAGGCAAATCGTTGAGATAAAATAAAATTTCAGAGCATTAATTTTCTTTGACATAAAAAGGTGATTAGTCTGCTTTAAAAATAAAGGAAACTAATCACCTTTGGCTTAAAAATACATGAATGGTCAGCCGGGCTGCTTACTCGTCATCTTCCTCTTCCTCATAGTAGGCATCTTCACTGGTATAATGCTCTTCCCAGGCCTTCACCGCTTCGTCGCTCAGGCATTCGATGATATCTGACAGCGTGTCTTTTTTGTGCTTCCAGCCGGCCTGCGCCGTTTCTTCAAAGCGCTGTACGTACAGGCAATGGTCGGTAGTGACGGCTACCTTTATCAGGGTGATAGGGTCATTTTCTTTTTCCCTCACCAGGTAGTAGCACCCGTTTTCCAGCAAGTCATAGGTATACATATATCCTCCCTTCTTTTATCGTTTCAATTCATTTACTCTGCTAATCTGCCGGGCATACGGATATTGCCGGGACAAATTATCTTTTGTTCTATAAGCTGGTTGGCAGAAATTAATGGGTGAGGAATGCAAATTTACGAAATGCCGGAGACAGGGAATTTTTTTTAGGGGCAGAAGATTTTGAAGAAAACTTTATTATTTATAATTAATTGAATATAAACATATTGTATTGTGTAAATTTAACTAAAATTTTATATACGATAAGCTGCTGCTCCGGGTTTGCAGTAGCCTGGC
>DAOLFO010000145.1:0-7723 GCA_035326305.1 Chitinophagaceae bacterium | reverse complement strand
ATCCCTATGAATGGGGCGATTGTGGTGGTGGCAGGGTGCATCTCCGCAAAGTTGCCACGTCCGATTTTTACATAGAACCCTTTTTACGTATTCCTCCGGCTGTCAAGCCTGATGCCAACAGGCAGGCTACCAAACCCCCGGCGAATAAACAGCCGGCGAAAAATACGCCTTCAGTCAAAACCAATACACCTGCTAATAAAACGACGGCGAATAACAACAAAACCACTACCAGCAAGCCGGCAGTTCAGAAACCGGTGCTTCCGAAGGATACGGCTACAAATAATAAAGTAACCATTACGCCTCCAAAAAAAATAACCATTCCCCCACCAGCCGTACTGAAGACAAGGCAAAACGAACTGGTAAAAGCGCTGGTGGTAAATACACCGCATATCACTGTCAGGTTGTATGATAATGGTGAAATTGACGGTGACACTATCTCTGTTTATCTAAACAATAAGCTGGTACTGGATAAAAAAATGCTGACTGCCCAGGCACTTACTATCCGTATTGATATGGAAGAGGACGGTGAAGTGCAGGAACTGGTGATGGTGGCGGAAAACCTGGGGCGCATTCCCCCCAATACCTCACTCATGATAGTAGATGCCGGCGACAAGCGCTATGACGTGCGCATCACTTCTACTGAGCAGAAAAATGCAATGGTGAGGTTCCGTTACGAAAAGCCCTGATATAATTTTATCTAAATACCGGTTGCCGCTGCTGTAATTTTTGAGCGGGTATTTATTTTTCCGTTATTTTCATTGCCAATGCTACGGGTTTTTATTTTACTCTTATTCATCGCTGCCGGGGCGATGCAGGGCACCGCACAAAATATTGGCGGGTTCTGGAAAGGCCGGCTGGTGATGGAGCCCGGTGGGTGTTTCCCGGTTTACAATATCGAATTTCAACTGCAGATAAGCGGTACAAAAATCACCGGCACTTCCTACCATTACTCCGACACTACTAACTATGTAAAAGAAGAATTCCAGGGTGTATACGATACTGTCAGCAAATCAATGCTGATTGAAGAGCAGAAAGTGTCTGTATTCCGTATTCCGCCCGATTGCATCCCCTGCATTAAAACATACAGGCTCACTTACCATACAGATGGCCGTGAAGAGCAGTTGCGCGGCTCCTGGACAGGCAAGATCATGAATAATAACAGTACCTGCCCGCCGGGCACTATCGTGATGACAAGGATACAGGAATCAGCCTTTAAACCGGAAATGCCCCCGGCCCTGCTGCAGCGGAAAAATGAACTGGTGAGAGAGATTTTTGTAGACACCGGTAATATACAGCTCTCCTTCTATGATAACGGGGTAATAGACGGCGATACCATTTCCGTGTATGTCAATAACCAGGTAGAAGTATCCCGGAAAATGCTTACCACCAAACCGGTAACGCTGACGATTCGCATTGATGACCTGAAAAAAGAACAGGAAGTGATCATGGTGGGTGAAAACCTGGGTACTATCCCGCCTAATACAGCACTGATGATCGTGAATGCCGGCGACAAGCGCTACCAGCTCTACCTCACTTCGGATGAAAAGAAAAATGCCCTGGTACGGTTCATCTACCGCAAGCCCTGATAACTATTTTTGATGAAGCTGCCTCCTGCAGGTATGTATAAGTTTAAAAGTACAATGGCCGTTCGCTGGAACGGCCATTGTACTTGCTGTCAATTTTATAATCTATTATCAGAATCCTCTGCCGCCTGTTCTGGGTTGTGGCAGCTCTTTGCGCGGCAGCTTCTCATCCCGCATGGCCGTATGATAAACAAATGATGCCACGATAGTGGAAATCTGCTTCAGGTCATCAGCTATCAGGTGATCATAAGAATCCATGTTGGTATGGTGTGTACGGGTGCTGTACTCGATGGGATCCTGTATAAACTGGAAGCCCGGCAGCCCTACCGCATCAAATGACTGGTGATCGGTACCCCCGGTGTTGGAGATAGTCACTGTTTTGGCCCCCAGGTCATGAAACGGTTCCAGCCATTTAGTGAAAATATCTTTCACCTTATCATTGCCCTGCAGGTAAATGCCTCTCACTTTACCGGTACCATTATCAATATTATAATAAGCGGAAAATTTACTGTGCTCCGGCTTCAGCTTCATATCTGCCGGGTCGGCAAAATGATTTTTCACATACCCGCGGGAGCCATGCAGCCCCTGCTCTTCCCCACCCCATAAAGCAATACGGATGGTGCGGCGTGGCTTTACTCCCAGCGCCTTCAGTATCCTTACCGCTTCCATCATTACGGCAGTGCCTGCGGCATTATCCGTAGCGCCTGTGGCAGAGTGCCAGCTATCCAGGTGGCCGCCCAGCATGACGATCTCTTCTTTCAGTGTGGGATCAGTACCCGGTATTTCTGCCACCACGTTGTAGCCTTTCGTGTCTTTTTCATTTGAAGTTGTTTTTACATCCACTTCCAGCTTTACCGGTATGCCGGCTTTGGCCAGGCGGCAAATGCTCAGGTAGTCTTCCGCCGTCACCATGATATCAAGAAAATTGTCAGGCGATCCTTTGGTGTAAGCGCCACCACCCTGTACAAACAAGGTACCATCATGCCCGCGCATGCTGTAGCTCAGCAGGGCCGCGGCTCCTTCCTGAGCAGCCCACTCCTTGGTAAGCGCCGCCACCCGTGCAGAAGCCTGTCCAGCACCCATTTGGGCACGCATCCTTCTTATCTGCGCTGTATCCATCGGGCGGCGCGGCTCCGGGGGAGCGGCATTGGCCATACGGTCCAGCTCTTCATCAGTATAGCGTACAGCATCGGCACGGAAGCTGTGCTTCAGTGTATCATTGCGGTACAGCACCACAATTTTCCCTTTGAACTTTCCTTTGTATGCCACCAGTTCCGTTGAGTCTTTGGCATCAACCAGCAGCACTTCAGCATTCTTCAGCCCGCCACTGCCTTTTGTCCATGTTTTGGGATAAGCAATCATTGGCTTATAATAAGGCGCCGTCAGTGCCACATAGCTTTTTTGCAATTCCCAGCTTTTGCCAAATTCTCCCCAGGGTTCCAGGCTGGCATTTACCAGCCCCCATTTGGCCAGCTCGTTTTTGGCCCAGTTGGCTGCTTTGGTATAGCCGGGCGAACCTGCCAGCCGCGGCCCGTTTACATCTGTCAGGTAAAAAGCGATATCCATTACTTTGGAATTGTTCAGCCCCTCCTGGCGGATCTTCTGCACCATGTCAAGGTCCAGTTTTTCCTGTGCCATGAGGAACAACCCTGCAAAAAGAGCAAGCAGGGTGGTCGTCATTTTTCTCATGATATTTTTTTTATTGGGTAAATAACAGCCGGCTGCAAGTACCGGCCTTGCGGAAGGTAAGACGTTTAATCAAAAAAAAACTTTTCCCGTTCCCCCAAATAATAATCCACAGTCCATGCACATGCCGGCTTGCTTACGGAGCGGGCCGGGCAACAGTAGTATCCGGCACTGTAAAATCAATGGTTTCCTTATTTGTGCCGCAATCCAGCATCTTATCTTTATACTCAGGGTGGTGCAGGCCAAGATAAGGATTGCGGATAGCTTCAGCTTTGCTCAGCCAGTAGGCCGGCCTATCTTCCCCGAAAGCCATGGGACATTCATTCCAGTAAATCTTTTCCCGGTCATACTTGACGATGATAAACAGCAGGCGCAGGTTTTCAGACAACGAATTAAAAGCATGCCGGGCCTGCTCCAGGTTGCTGCTTTGCAATAAGCCTTGCAGGGCATCCTGCGAAAGATGAAGCGGGTCAAGCACTGACTCATATATGCCGGTAGTATCCTGCTTCAGCTCTTCTATTTGCAGGCTGTCAAGCGCCAGCTTCAGCAATTCCCCCTGCGACTTTACGGCACTGACGTCCCAGTTTACCAGCCCCTCGGCAATGCCATAATAAGCGGTCAGCGCCTGCTGCACAGAAATATTAAACGCATCGCTGTGCTTGCTCACCTGCAGGGGCACAGGCTCGGGGCCTCTGGGTTTCTTTTTACCACCCTTGAAATAAGTAAACCAGATATAACCCGCAAAGCCAAGAATAAGCAGCAACAGGACGGCCAATACTCTTTTCATGTACAAATCAGTTTCAACAAAAATAGACAAGATTGCCCAGCAGGACAAGGCTGAGGTACACAGGCCATAGTCCATGGATCAGGGTCTGTTTACTTTCCTTGCACAATTACTGCCGATTTTTTACCTTAGTACCATGAACAAATTAAAAAGCTTCGTGGAGTGGAATGCCTTTGGCGTTTGTTCTGCCATTGGCAACCGGATGGGCATTGCCACCAGCCGTATCCGCCAGTATTTCATTTATACCTCCCTGCTCACTATGGGCTCCCCCATCATCCTGTACCTGGTGCTGGCATTCTGGCGCAATATGCGGCAATACATCTGGGCAGCCAAAAGGAATCCCTGGTATTACCTTTGATTTAACTATACTGGTTGGGTGATAATATTACCATGCTCTCAACAGCTACTGCTTTACCACCAGCTCTCCTCTGTCCCCGTTTAGCCGGATATATGCATCCGGGGAGAGTACAATTGTCCGCGGTTCTGTGGTGGCGGCAAGGCTAAACTCTATTTTTTGCAATCTGCTGCCGGGCTTATCATCAAGGCTGATGATTATTTCCACGTCTTTTTTAAATGTTTGCTTAGCCGTTTCATTGTAACCCATTGCCTGCAGCGCTATGCGGTGCCGCTCGTATTCACCAGGGGTCAGCCTCAGATGTACGGCTTTGGTTTTTTGATAAAGCCGTGACGCAGGTTTCCCGGCATACCATCTTTTATTAATCATTTCCTGGTCGATGCCGGCCGATATCTCCTCTTCGGTAAAACCGGCTTTTTTCAACAACGCAGGATGATAGTAAAGCACAAAAAAAGAAGTTGCCCCACCCAGCAGCATGGAGTCCCTGTAGTGAAGCAGCTCCACTATTATCGTATCCCTGCCGTTGCCGGTAGTGAAGTGCTGTACTTCAATATTTTCATTTGCCAGGGTTTTCCATTCCTGCAGCAGCTTTTTCGATTCCTGTGACCTGTGCAGCATTTCGCCCCAGCCGATATCGCCGGCATCCGCCCCGGGGAAGGATTGCGGATGAAAGGCTTCCAGGTAGTCAACCGGGCCGGTGATATAGTTGCCGGACCAGTCCCCCTGATCCGTTTTACTACTGCCTGCCTGCATATAAAACAGGGTATCGGCACAAAACTTATCTGCCAGCAATGCCTTGTAGGCGCCGCTGTCCAGCACAAAATAAAAATGACTGAAGGAAGTGCGGGGAAAAGAAGGCTGCCGGGCCTGCAGCACCACAGAGAAAAAGACAGACAGGATCAGCAGTGTGGCATAAGGCTTATACATGCAGGTTATTTTTATGAATGTACACCTGTTGCTGCATTATACCAATACTACTTTCAAAGTATCCTGCCTGCCCTGCTGTTTATTTGACGAAAAGCAATCACGGTGATCAGATAGCCCGCACTCCGTTTGTATTATTCCTGTCCACCCATACCTTCAGCCAGGTTTGCCCGCCTGCTTTTTCTATGGCAAGCTGCAGCTTTTTAAAATCAATGGCTGTAAAATAGCTCGTGCTTTTCCCTGACCGCATGGTGCCCTTCAGCACAGAAAGCCGGCCTTCCGGGTCATAGGTGATTGTTTCATACTCCAGTTCCACCCCTTTTTCTTTCATCTTTTGCTTAAAGTTATCCAGCTCTGCCCTGGTACTCTGTGCAGTGATCGTGATAACAATATCCTCGTTGCCGGTGAACACGGCTTCCTCACGGATGGCCACAGGCGGGGCTGGTGGCACGGGTGGAGCGGCCACGGCATTACTATAGCTCACAGGCACCGGCGGTACAGGGGCTGCCGCATTTACCTCATAGATTTTTCCATACTTCTTTTCAAAATTTTCCCGCTCCTGCTTATTGGTGAGGTCATAGCGTTCTTCTGTCCCATTCTTCAGGCGCAGCCAGGCCGATTTATCCGTTATCTCATAGTCGGCTGCTTCTTTATCCAGCGGAGATAAAGGAGCGGCAGGCGGAGCCGGCGGTACAGGCATTTTTCCATAATTGTCTTCAAAATCTGTTCTCTGCTTTGCATCTGCAAGGTTATACTTCTCTGTCTTGCCATTTTTGAGATAAACTGTTGCCTGCTCATCCTTTACCTGTATTTGCTGTACATGATCGGGCAGCGATGCTTTTGCAGGTGGTGCAGGAGGGGCAGGAGGAGGTGGTGGCAACTCGCCATACAGGCTGGTGTAGTAGTCCGGCTTTTTGTCCCAGTCGGTCAGCAGGATGCGGGTAATTTCTTTCCTGCTCTTATCTTTCACCACTATCGTGCAATTGCCTTTTTTGTCAATAATGCTGAGGTAATATCCTTTCTCATTCGGGCTGCCTGCCGGCGGCAGCGTATCGGCTGCAGGAGCAATAAAAACCGGGGCATCAGCATTACTGCTTTGCTGCTGGCGGCGAAATGACACAAGGATAACCGCCGCCAGCGGCAGCACCCATACAAAGCGGATAAGGCTGATCCGCGCAGATTTGTTTTTGTTCATCATGGCTATACGTTTTTTTAATGAAGAGAAATTAAACTGGTTGGCTATACTGAACGGGTAATTGCCCGTTACTTTTAAAAGAAGGTACTGGTATTGTTTTTTATCTGCTCCGTTTTCCAGCACCTGCTGGTCAGCAATAAACTCCAGGTTTTGCCGGATGGCTTTGCGCAGCATCCATACAAAAGGATTATACCAGTTGAGCATGCAGCACACCTCTGCCCAGATGATATCCAGCGTGTGGCGCTGGCGCACATGCACCAGTTCATGCAGGATGATCCGGTGCAGCTCTTCCCCCGAATGCCGGGCCGGGTTAATGAACACACTGTTGCCAAACGAAAATGGGTTGACAGGCGCAGCCACCTCATATACTTTTACATGCCGCTCAGCAGATACAAGCTTTGCCCTGCTCCGGATACGCCGGTATGACATAATCCGCACCAAGAAGCGCAACAACAAAAAGGTGCCGCCGGCAATGAGGCCAAACATGATCCAATCCCATTTATCATAAGAAGCAGACCATACCGGCGCAGGGCAATGGGTCGCTTCCTCAAGCACCACCGTATACTGGTGCACCGAAGGTATCAGGCGGAGCACAGCCGGACTGCTCTCCTGCATATTGCTGAGCAGTGGTGTGATATTGATCAATGGTATAATGAATGAAAGCAGGGTAAAGCCCAGCAGGTACCAACGGTTGCTGCCATAAAAAGTAAGCCTGCGCAGCAGCAACCGGTAAAAAATATATACCAGCGCCATGCTGATGGATAATTTGATCAGGTACTGAAGCAGCAGTGACATATTATTTCCCTTTTTCGATGAGCTGAACAATTTCCTTCAGCTCTTTGGCTGAGAGCTTTTTCTGTTCCACAAAAAAGCTGACCAGCTCTTTGTAGGAATTATCAAAATATTCCTTTACCACATTGCCCATAAATTTTTTCTTGTATTCTTCCTCTGTCACGGCCGGCTTGTAGAGATAGGTATTGCCAACCAGGCGTGCGGCTAAAAAACCCTTTTTTTCCAGGTTTTTAATAGTGGATGCAAGGGTAGTATAAGGTATCCCTTCATCCAGGTGCTCCATAAAAGATTTTACATTCCCTTCACCCGTACGCCAGACAGCCTGCATGGCTTCTTCTTCAGTGAGTGTTAAGCGTTCCATATCTACGATATTTTCGTAAATCTACGGAATAATCGTAAACTGG
>DAOLFO010000144.1:0-7723 GCA_035326305.1 Chitinophagaceae bacterium | reverse complement strand
TTTACCAATACGATATTCCCCCGAAAGCATCCGCTGCCCCGGGCCGGCTATTCGTTTTTGACCCTAATAGCCTGGATGCAGCAGGCTGGCGGGAGCTGGGGCTTCGCCCAAAAACGATACAGACCATACAAAACTACCTGGCAAAAGGAGGCCGGTTCCGCAAGCCGGAAGACCTCGGCCGTATCTACGGACTGAAAGCAGCAGAGTATGACCGGCTGGCGCCTTTTATCCGGATAGAAAGCGCAGCACAGCCGCAAAGAGAAAGTGAGTATGCGGGACCGGATAAACGGGACCAGCCCGCAAGGCCGCAAACCGCTCTTACCCCGGTTGATATCAACCTGGCCGACACCAGCGCTTTCATCAGCTTACCCGGCATTGGCAGCAGGCTGGCTGCACGCATTGTTAATTTCCGGGAAAAGCTGGGCGGTTTTTACTCCATAGACCAAATCAGGGAAACGTATGGATTGCCTGATTCCGTTTTTCAAAAAATAAAGCCGCGGCTGATGCCGGGCAGCACGCCGGTAAATAAAATCAGCATCAATACAGCTACAATAGATGAGTTAAAAGCGCATCCCTATATCCGGTATGAGCTGGCAAGGCCCATTATCGCTTACCGGGATGCGCACGGCCCGTTTTTGGCAATGGAAGATTTAAAAAAGATACCAGCCATTACAGCAGAAAAGCTCGAAAAAATCAGGCACTATATCACCCTGCCATAAAAAGAATGTCCCCCGTCCGTAAACAGACAGGGGACACTTATCAGCGTAATACTAAAATTAAGCTACTTCTACATCAGCACCGGCTTCTTTCAGCTTAGCGGCAATTTCTTCCGCTTCTGCTTTAGAAATACCTTCTTTCACCGGCTTCGGAGCGCCGTCAACCAGCTCTTTTGCTTCTTTCAGTCCCAGGCCAGTCAGGTCTTTTACGATCTTAACTACGTTGAGCTTAGAAGCGCCACCGCTTTTCAGGATAACGTCAAATGCTGTTTTTTCTTCAGCAGCGGCTCCGCCACCTTCACCACCACCAGCTACTACTACTGCGGCTGCAGCAGGCTCGATGCCGTACTCTGATTTCAGGAAGTCAGCCAGTTCCTGCACTTCTTTTACTGTTAAGCCTACCAGGCTTTCTGCTAATGCTTTTACGTCTGCCATTGTTGTTTGAATTTTTCCCGCCTTCATTGTTTTTGACTCCGGCGGATGATTAAAAAAATCGTTGTTTATATGTTAGATGCCGGATGCACGGTGTACGTACACCAGGCAGCGTCCATCGTACATTACTCTGCTGCTGCCGCTTCAGTTGCGCCTTCAGCCTGCTTTTCGTGGTGGTGCAATAATGCAGCCAGCACACGCTTGGCAGGAGACTGCAGCAATCCGATCACTTCACCGATCAGCTCGTTCTTCGTCTTGATTTGTGTCAGCGCTTTCAACTGCTCGTCGCCGGTGTATACATCACCATTGATAAAAGCGGCTTTCAGCACCGGGCGCTCGCCATTGCTTTCCTTGCGGAAAGAGCTGATGATCAGCGCAGGATCTTTCGGGTTTTCAGAAAACATCAGCGCTGTCACTTTATGCAGTGAGTCGTACATACCTGCATATTTCTCACCGTCCAGTGACTCCAGCGCTTTTTTGATCAGCGTGTTTTTAGCCACTTTCATTTCCACGTCTTTGCTGAAGCAGGCGCGGCGCAACTTGCCAACCTGCTCTACGGTCAGCGACTCTGTATCGGTTATGTAGAAATTGTTGTATTGAGAGAACTTGCCTTTCAGCAGCTCAATCACTTCGTTTTTTTGATCTTTTGTCATGATCTGTATTTTTTATCCCGGCTATGATGCCGGAACCGGTTTAGTAATTAATGAACAAATCCTTTAGTATCCAGGGCAATGCCGGGGCTCATGGAGCTGGCCATGCTGATACCTTTCAGGTAAGTGCCTTTTGCAGTAGCGGGCTTCGCTTTGATGATAGCGTTGATCAGCTCCTGGCTGTTCTCAACAATTTTTTCCGGTGAAAAGCTTACCCGGCCAATAGAAGCGTGGATAATACCCACTTTGTCTACTTTAAAGGCAATCTTACCGCCTTTCACATCATTCACTGCATTTGCCACATCGTTGGTTACTGTACCGGTTTTAGGATTGGGCATCAGGTTGCGGGGGCCCAGCACTTTACCCAGCTTACCAATTTTAGGCATTACAGACGGGGTAGCGATGATCACATCAATATCCACCCAGCCGCCTTCAATTTTTTGAACATACTCATCCAGGCCCACGTGGTCGGCGCCTGCTGATTTAGCTTCCGCTTCCTTATCAGGTGTGCAGAGTACCAATACCCGTTTTGTTTTACCTGTACCATGCGGCAGGGTTACTGTGCCGCGGATAGCCTGGTCTGCTTTTTTCGGATCCACACCGAGGCGTACGTGCAGGTCTACAGAAGCATCAAATTTGCAGGTGGAGATTTGCTTTACCAGCTCCGATGCTTCTTTGAGCGTATATGCTTTATTGCCATCTACTTTAGTGTTGGCAACTTTTCTTTTTTTACTGATGAATGCCATGATTAATTCGTTTTAGTGCCCGCCATACAGCAGGCAGGTCAGTGATTAGTTTTCCCAGGGGGCTTTACCTTCTACATTAAGTCCCATGCTGCGGGCTGTACCGGCTACCATCTTCATGGCGCTTTCTACAGTAAAGCAGTTCAGGTCGGGCATCTTGTCTTCTGCAATAGCCTTCACCTGATCCCAGGTCACTTTACCTACTTTGGCACGGTTGCTCTCTTTAGAGCCTTTTTGAATCTTGGCCGCTTCCATCAGCTGTATAGCAGCAGGAGGGGTTTTGATTACAAAATCAAAGCTCTTGTCAGAGTAAACAGTAATTAATACGGGGAGCACTTTTCCTTGCTTGTCCTGTGTTCTTGCATTGAACTGCTTGCAGAATTCCATGATGTTTACACCCTTGGAACCCAAAGCCGGACCGATGGGAGGTGCAGGGTTTGCCTGGCCTCCTTTGCACTGCAGCTTTACAAAGCCGCTGATTTCTTTTGCCATGTTTTAAACTTTTTGGTGTTAACGACCTTTCGATTTGTCTACTTGGTCTCCCAATTTTCCCGCCGGGCGGGAAATCCATGTATCTTATCAGATACCTTAAAGAACTTGGGGCTGCAAAGGTAAAGGGAAGTAATAAATTAACCAATAGGGCAATTAAAAAATTCCAGCTATCCGGGCCCGGCCCGTTATTTCTTCAGAAAATCCTGGTACTCAATATCCAGCAATGCCCTGGCCGCATACAGCCGTTCAGGGCTTACCGGGCTGCTTTGTTCAATTACCTGTTTTCCCACATTATCATATACAAAGCGGCCGGCCGAATCTGCCCAGCCAAGGCCATCATTAAATGTAAAGAAAGCCCATGCCGGCAAGGTAGTATCCGCCATATTACGGCTGAAGGGAAAATAAGCAGCAGGATAGCCCAATTGAGCAGCCAGTGTAGCGGCAATGTCCAGTTGTGATACCGGCTTTTCCACTACCCTCCCACTCACTTCCAGGGCGCCGCCCAGCCATAGCATCGGTGTGCGGAACTCATCTGCTTTTGACCCGGTTTCAGGCAGCGGGTGCCCATGGTCCCCAATGATAATAACCACCGTATGCTGCCACCATGGCTGCTCCCGGCAACGATCAATCAGCGTACCCACCACCGAATCGGTATAGTGATGCGAATTGAGGAAGCGGGTGGTATTATCTTTTCCTTCAAACACTACCGGCACCGGCGTCTCAAAAGGTTCGTGGCTTGTAAGTGTAAGCCATGTGGTGAAAAAAGGCTGCCTGGTGACAGCCAGCTCTTTCATCATCCTTTCCATCACCACGCCATCATGCGCACCCCATTTGGAGTTCATATCTTTTTTTGCAAAGCTGCCCTTTCCTGTTATCGGGTCAAAGCCGGCATGCAGCAGGTAGGATTTGATATTGGCAAATTCCGGCTCCCCGCCGTAATAAAAACCGGCCTCGTATCCGTGCTCTTTGAAAAGCCCCGGTAATGTATACAGCTTTTCCGCTTTGGCAGGAGAATGAATAATAGTGGTATTCGGCATAGCCGGATAGCCGCTGAGTATGGCAGGCACCCCTTTATAGGTACGATCCCCGCTGGCATATACATTGCTGAAAAAAAGCCCTTCCTTTTTAAGCCGGTTAAAGCAGGGTGTAACTTCCTGCCCGTTGATATTAGCATGTATGGCTTTCTCCGTAAAGCTTTCCCATACTATCACTAATACATTTACAGGAGTTTTTTCTGTAGTGCGTATCCATTTCTCCATTCCTGTTCCCTGCCGGTATAAGCTATCGGTTACAGGCTGCACCCTGTCTGCAGTAAGATACACATATGGATTTTTGCCGGAAGACCCTTTGCTCAATACCCCATGCAAAAAATTCCAGGAGGCATTGATGGCCGCATGATTGGCAAAGTTGTAAGTGGAAAAATAAACTCCGCTTTGGTTCAGGGGCGCCAGTTGCAGGCCCCCTCGTACAGGTATGATCAGCGCCCCGGTAAACAGCAGCAGCAATACGCCGGTAAGGATTTTGCGCCTGTTTTGCTGCTGAAAAAATATTCGCTTCAGCAGGTACCGGAAGCAAAAATAGAACAGCCCGTAAGCAGCCAGGAATATAAGCGCAATAAAGAAAAGCGGGCGATGGCTTACAGAAGCAAAAGCCTCCGCAGGCGTTTTCAGGAAAGTAAGCACGGTGCCATCAATACGGAAGCCCCATGCTTTGTACAGCTCCATATCTGCCAGCGACAGGATGGATATCAGCAACAGCACCACTATGGTATATACCCGGTATACCAGCAGTCTCCTGAAAAAATGGATAAAGAGGCTGAGCAGCACAAACAGGCAAACCGGCGCCAGTATATAGGCGGCTACTGAAATATCCATACGCAATCCATACCAGCACGAAGCCAGCAGCGTAGCAAACGGCAGCTCTGCCGCCCTGCCTGCATGGTACAGGAGAAACAGCACCCGCATCAGCTCAAAAAAAATGACCCATGCGAGGAAATACAGTGACAGGAACTTAAACTTGGAACCCATAAAATGACAGGAAAATGGGTTTCCATAATGTATAGCAACAAAGCCACCCGTATCCGGATGGCTTTACTTATTTACAGCTATTACAGGCTCAGTTAGCTAATCTTCTCTACCTGCATATAGTTCAGCTCTACCGGAGTGGAGCGGCCAAATATCTTCACGGTTACTTTCAGCTTTTTCTTCTCATCATTCACTTCTTCTATCACACCGTTAAAGTCGTTAAATGGCCCTTCAATGATCTTGATGGTTTCTCCTACGATGAAAGGCTCGCTCATGCTTACGCCGCCGGCTTCCGCCATTTCATCCATTTTGCCCAGCATTTTATTCACTTCCGCTTTACGCAGGGCTATCGGGTTATCCTTACCCAGGAAATGAATAACGCTGTTGGTATTCTTTATAGTATCACGCAGGTCATCGCTCAGCTTGCCATCCACCACTTCTATCATCACATAGCCGGGATAGTAGTTGCGCTCACGCATTACCTTCTTGCCATTCTGCACCTTATATACCTTTTCCACCGGCAGAAATACCTGCTTCACCACTTCGCTCCAGCCACCGCGGGAAATTTCTTTATCCAGGTACTCTTTCACCTTCCGCTCCTTACCGCTCACTACCCGCAGCACAAACCATTTGGTCTCCTGCTGTGCGCTTTCGGTATTTGTTGTTGTTGCTTCCATCACTTGCCAAAAGGTAATTGATTATAAATAAACTTCAGGGCTCCGCCAGCCGCAAAATCCATCAGCGATATCATAGCGGTAATGATCAGCGTAGCCACCAGCACAATCATGGTAGACTGCTGCAACTGAGCCCAGTTAGGCCAGGTCACTTTCTCTGCCAGCTCCTTGTAAGACTCCCTGATGTAGTTAGTAATCTTATTCATTTTAAACGTTTAAAGTTTAAAGTTTGATGTTTAAAGTTTAAAGTTTAAGCCGTATACGAACTTTAAACATCAAACCTTAGACTCCCAAACTTTCCCCGCACGGGCACTAGGATTCGAACCCAGATCAAAGGTTTTGGAGACCCGTATGCTACCGTTGCACCATGCCCGTAGAATAGCCTTCCCAAACCCTCCAAAGGAGTGACTTAAGAAAACTTTCCTGTAAAAGAACCTTTGTTAAAAACAAAGTACTCAAGCTTTTTCACCTAAGTACTTTGCAAATTTATAAAAACTCTCCGCAAAGTCCCCCTTTGGGGGATTTAGGGGGCTTTTTTACTTGATTATCTCAGTCACCTGGCCGGCACCTACTGTACGTCCACCTTCGCGGATGGCGAATTTCAGACCTTTCTCCATCGCAATCGGCTGGATCAGTTTTACAGTCAGTGAGGTGTTATCACCAGGCATTACCATCTCAGTACCTTCATTCAGCACCACTTCACCAGTTACGTCAGTAGTACGGAAGTAGAACTGCGGACGGTATTTATTAAAGAACGGCGTGTGACGTCCGCCCTCATCTTTGCTCAGTACATACACTTCGCACTTAAATTCAGTGTGCGGAGTGATAGATCCGGGTTTGCAGATTACCATACCACGGCGGATCTGGCTTTTCTCAATACCACGGAGCAGCAGACCTGCGTTGTCACCAGCTTCACCTTCGTCCAGCAGCTTGCGGAACATTTCCACACCTGTACATACAGAGTTCAGCGGAGCATCAATCAGGCCTACAATTTCAACAGCCTCACCTACTTTGATACGGCCTCTTTCGATACGACCGGTAGCTACAGTACCACGACCGGTGATAGAGAATACGTCCTCTACAGACATCAGGAACGGCAGATCAACCGGGCGGGGAGGCAGCGGGATATAATCATCCACAGCAGCCATCAGCTCGTTGATTTTCTCTACCCACTGAGCTTCGCCAGCCAGGGCGCCGGTAGCAGAGCCTTTGATAATCGGTGTGTTGTCACCGTCAAAGCCACGCTTAGTCAGTTCATCGCGGATTTCCATTTCTACCAGGTCCAGCAGTTCGGGGTCGTCCACAAGATCTACCTTGTTCATAAATACCACGATACGGGGTACACCCACCTGGCGGGCCAGCAGGATGTGCTCTTTCGTTTGCGGCATGGGGCCATCGGTAGCAGCCACCACCAGGATAGCGCCATCCATCTGGGCCGCACCGGTAATCATATTTTTAACGTAGTCAGCGTGACCAGGGCAATCCACGTGAGCATAGTGACGGGTGTCAGTCTGATACTCTACGTGAGCGGTATTGATAGTGATACCCCTTTCTTTTTCCTCAGGAGCTCCGTCAATTTCATCATATTTTTTTGCCTGCGCCAGTCCTTTTTTAGAAAGGATCTCGGTAATTGCCGCAGTCAAAGTGGTCTTACCATGGTCAACGTGACCAATCGTACCAATGTTTACGTGGGGTTTCTCCCGCTTAAAGGTCTCTTTTGACATTGTTATCGGTTTTTAAGTTGTGTTTCTAATTATTGTTTATTTAATGAAGCCGGCAGCATTATTACTGTCAGCTTTACTTGCGTCGCACTCTTCAGCGTCCTTCTCTCTACTCAGCTTTTTTGAATAAGAGCCGTTAGTGAGAATCGGACTCACGACCTCTTCCCTACCAAGGAAGTGCTCTACCACTGAGCTACAACGGCTTTTCAGCTGGCAGCCTGCAGCAAAAGCACTACAAGGACTACAAACCTAAGAGAGCGGGAGACCGGGC
>DAOLFO010000143.1:0-7730 GCA_035326305.1 Chitinophagaceae bacterium | reverse complement strand
AAACAGCTGCAACGCAGGATACAAATGTATACTTTTTGGGGTATCAGAAAAACCCAATGCAATTTTTGGCGCTCTCGCGGCTGTATGTGCTTACTTCGCTAACAGAGGGCTTCCCTAATTCATTAATTGAAGCGATGGCAAGCGGTGTGGCGGTAGCTGCTACTGATTGCCCATGGGGTCCAAGATATATTTTAGAGGGAGAGCCGGATACGGAACCGGGTTTGCTTACACAGCCTGAGCAAACAGCTTGTGGCCTACTGCTACCGCTTCCTAGCGCTGTTAACTTTATGGAAGAATGGGAAAGGGGAATCATTAACATGCTCAGCAAAGATAATTCCAGGGAAATCAGCAACGCATTTAGCCGTGTCCGGTATTTTGACCGAAGTACTGCTGAACAAAAATGGATGACCTTAGTTTAATACATTGACTATCTTGATAAGTAATGAAGTGAAACCGGCTGTATTGATCATAGACAATTCCATGTACGAAACGGGGGCATTTAAAGCTATAGTAAATGAAAGCAACCATTTAAGCGAAAAGTACTTTTTTCACTTTTTCATTTCTAAAGGGTCTAAGAATATTTCGGTGCTTAAAAAATGCGGATTTCCTGTAACGGAGATTGGATTTCTTGAAATCAGTAAAAGCCTGAGGACTGTCTTATACCTTCCTGTGCTTATCCGGAATGCAATCATTATCCGGAAGTATTTGAAACGAAATAAGATATCCGTCCTGCATGTCAACGATATTTATAATCTGACAGGCTGTGTGGTTAAGATGCTGATACCTTCCATAAAGCTGGTCTATCATGTAAGACTCCTGAAGAACTCATATATTAAATTATTTTACCGGTTTTTTTGTAAAATGGTAAAATGGAAGGCAGATAGTATTATCTGTGTTTCGTATGCTGTTTTAAAAGACATTGGGGGTACTCCCAAGGCTAAAGTAGTATATGATGGTATTGTATACAGCGAGCTGTTGCCTGCGTGGAACCGGCTCCGGGAACCGGCTTCTGCCAGTTTTTTATACCTGGCGAATATAGTAAGAGGGAAAGGGCAGGAGTTTGCCTTATCAGCTTTTGCGAAACTAAGTAATGAATATCCTGATTTAAAGATGAGTTTTGTGGGTGCTGTTACTGATATGACTTTTTACGATTCGTTAAAGAGCATCGTTCTCAAATATAAACTTGAAGAGAAGGTCTGGTTTAAACCCCAATCGGACAATGTAGAAGATACATATAAATCACATGATATATCGCTGATGTTTTCTGAATCGGAGTCTTTTAGTATGGTAAGCCTGGAGAGTCTCTATTACGGGATTCCACTAATTGCCAGCGATTGTGGCGGACCGGCGGAAATAACGAATAATGGGGCATATTGTTTGCTGGTGGAGAACAGGAATATTGAGAATATGTACCTGGCTATGAAGCATGCTATAACAAATGCAGCAGAACTAAAAGAAAAAGCCACCGGAGGTAAAGCATATGTACGATCTGTTTTTAACCCGGCAGCGGGCACCCTTTTGCAAACTGATATCTACAAACCGCTATTGTGAAGTATTTTAAAAAAATATTCAGCCTGTTCTTTTTCCTGCATGTGTGTGCCTTTTCATTTTGCCAGGCAGGTAGCCTGGGCAATGTTATCACTATTAATGATAGAGCAGTTTCTGCTGTGGCGGCTGATATGGCAGATTTACTGGGCAAGGCAACTAAAAAGCCTGTAAATGTGGTAGAAAGCCGGATCTATGGGATGATCCACCTGGAACTGCTTCCAACTGGTACTACAAAGGAAGGCTTTACTATTGTGAGCAATGCCAGCAGGAATGTGATCTCTGCCTCACATATTAACGGGCTGAGGAATGGGGTTTATTATTATTTATATGAACTCGGATTCCGGTTTTACCTGCCGGGCGATATATGGACCCATATTCCTGAATTAAAAAAAACAGGCATTGGGAAAACAATACGCAAGTATCCTCATTTTGCTAACCGGTCTATGTTCGGGACAGGGGGGATGCCATATCATTATATACTTGATAAAGAGCAAAAGGTAAAGAAGCAGTGGGAGACCTGGCTGCAGCGAACTGCCTATTCCTCGGAGGAGTATATAGGGGGGCATATCGGCGAGGAGTTTAATAAAAGGCATGAGGAATTTTTAAAGAAGAATACACAGTTTCTGGCAGAGTTTGGAGGCAGGAGGGAGTGGAAGCTGAGTACCAAATGGTGTATCAGCAATAAGGCATTCCGTGAATATTTTATCAATGACAGGATTGAAGCATTCCGGGAGCAGGTAAGAAAGGGGCTGGAAAGAAATCTGATCAGTGTAGACCCGGCAGACGGGGGCGGGCACTGTGAGTGTGACGGCTGTGCAAAAATGGGCACAGTCAGCGACCGTGTTTTCTACCTGGCCAGCCAAACTGCCATTGCTATTAAAAAGATATGGCCAAGGGGTGGAGTCAGCCTGTATGCGTATAATCAACATGCTCTTCCACCCAAAAAAAAGGTGGAGGATAATGTATATGTAGCTGTAATTCCCTATGCGTATCAGAACGTGGCGGTGCCGGAAATACTGGTGGCTGAGTGGAAGAAGAAGGCTAAGCAAATGGGAATTTATGATTATTGGAACATGACTGATGGGACGAAGGATTTCCCCAGGTTTAATTATTTTATGTATGTTCCGCAGAAAGTAGCTTTCTGGAAGCGAAATAATATAAAAGGATATTCGCTGGAGGCAGGTTACAGCAAGTTTGGGGCTGGCCTTCCGCTTTATTTTCTTTCCCGGGCTTCCTGGCAGGACAAGCCTGATGTAGAGGCTTTATTCAACGAGTTTTGTGAGTTAAACTTTGGAAAAGCTGCACAGGTGTTTAAAGTGTTATTCAGGCGATGGGCAACCAATTTTAATGTTAAAAATGAGAGAGAGCTTGCTGTAAAGGATATTGAAAAAGCCCGGCAATTGATTTCAGATCCGGTTATTTTAAAACGGATTAAGGAAATTGAAGACTATCTTATTTATACCATCCTTTTTTCTGATGCAGAAGCAGGTTTTGGATCCGGAGAGGCATATGAGAAGATAGAAGAATGCCTGAAATTTATCTGGTCTGTTCATGATCAGTGTCTGATTAATACAAGCAGGATTCACCAGTACTTTTTATTGCGGCCTGTACGGGAGCAGCTTCCGCAACTGGTTGATAAATGGAGCTTGTCAAACCAGTCCGGGCAGAAAGAATTTTGGGAAAAGCTGAAAATGAACGAAAGCCGGGTTTCTCTCCGGCAACTAAGCCAGGGGCGCCGGGAGCCGAATGCTGATCAGCAGCCTGCCGTGATTACTCCAGGGGTTACTGAAGAAAATATCGATTCTTTTTTCAGGAGTAATAAAATCAGGTTTGCATATAGCGATATCCTGAACCTGGTATGCGGAAAGACATTTTATTTCAGCTTCAATACATATGACCGTACTTCTTTTCAGTTAAATATTTCTTTGCTGAAGAAAATATCCAGGGATGGTATCCCGGGTATAGCCTTGTACGACCTGGATAGGAATTTTTTAGAATACCGGCTGTTGAAAAATGAGCCGGGGCTAAGCCAGCAGATTGTATTTAAAAACCTGAAGAAGGGTAAACGGTACAGGATATTTGTAAATATGCCGGAAATAAACTGGGATTTAAAGATGCCGAACCAGGGTATATTGGCGGATGTATCAAACATGTATAATGTTCAGGTGGTGCTGAGTAGCCCTCATAGCGCTAATTTGATGCTGTATAAAAATACAGGGCTTTCGGATCTTATAACTGACAGGTTTAAAGGGACAGTATTGTATAATCAGAAAGAAATACTTGATATGCGTGATAAAAAAGTGGTAGAAGCGTTGTCTAATAATACTGATAGAATAGTAGATGTCAGGCAGGTGGGAACAAATATTCTGCTTATCAAATACAGGAACTTTCCTTCGCTGTACTTTTTTACCAAGGCCAGGTAGGGCAGTTATATAAACACAAAGAGCTTTGCTGATTTATTCTTGTAATAGATAAGAAGAAGAGCGAGCAGGTAAAAAGAAAGGCAAGGGATTTTATATCTCGACAGCGCCCCGAAGTTGGAAGTGGATATACCCACAGCAAATGCAAAAATTAGAGAGAATATCAGGCAAAACTGGATAGTGGGGTCTGCGCTAATAGTAAGCCAGATTTTTTTAAGACCCAGTGAAAAAAATAGCTTGATAGTAATAATAAGAAAGAAGAGGGCTTCGATAGCTGAAAGCATGACTATTGGCTTGCCCGCTTCCCATATATAAGGACGAAAGAGTGTAACATTAATGGCGGCAGGGAACTTTAGCAGCATGCCTCCTATAGAAGGGTCAATGGCCCCGAGATCATAGCTGGCGCCATCCTGAACTTCTGATACATATCCTATCCAGCCGCGGGTTAATTCTGAAGTTCTCGCAATTTCTTCCAGCGAATATTTGCCCAGGTCATTACCAAATTGTTGCATGAAAACAAGAAAGATGGTTATTGATACAGCCAGGAAGATAATCCTGAGCAGAAATTTGCCGGATTTCGATCTAACTTTTTCCAGGTAAAGAAAAAGTATCCAGAGCAGCAGCGCTGGAATAAAACCAAGCAGGATATATACCTTGATATTAACAATCAGGAGGAAGCTGATAGTGGCTAATAAGATGTTTCTGATGCTAAAATCCTTTTGGATCAGGAACCGGAAGGTGCCGTATGTTAGCCAGCCCAGGCCAAAGAGGCAGATTGTGTCTTTAAATATACCCGACCCCCAAACGAAAGTGCTGGGAATAAAAAGGATGGCAATCGCTACTGGTTGAATATAAGCAGGGTACTTGGCAGCAAATGTCCTGAAAAGCGCCCATACCCCGGTAAAGGAGAGCGCAGCAAAAAGGACGGTGGCAGGAAGGTAAGTATTGAACGTAAAAATGCCGAAAAAAGCGGCTATGGAAGCAATAGTATACGAGGAGGTATCAGTATACCAGGGTAACCGGCTGATATATTCATAATAGTTTCCATCGCTAAGGTGGGGAATATGGAGCAGCAGGTTAAGCCATTTCCATCCTGATTCGTTAAATGCGCTGTTTATTATTTTCGCATGATTAAAAAAGTTAAACGTATCCCCTCCCCCGTAATAGTATTGGTAAATAAGACCGATGAAAATCGCTCCAAAAACTTTTACTGATAAAGCAGGGATAAAATACTTTCGCCAGGGGTGTTTTGGCCCATAATGCTTATTGCGGTACCTGTATGCAATGCCATAGATTATTAATAATACAAATGGCAATAAAACATAATCAAGTATAGTGATGTATTGATTGTCCAACCGGCATTCTTATAAGTGCAATATTAGGGTTTACTGAAATGGTATCAAAGACAGAGGTTTAATAATTTAGAAAGAGCGTATATAAATTTATGTGTGGCATTACCGGAATTATCAGCTTTACAGCTAATGGCAGAAAAGTACAGGAGCAAACAGAAAAGGCCACCGGCCGGCTGAAGCTTCGCGGGCCTGACGGCGGCGGCGTGTTTTCAGCCGGCAATTGCTCACTGGGGCACCGCAGGCTGAGCATCATTGATATATCTGACAATGCCACCCAGCCCATGACTGACCGTACCGGCCGCTTTACGATCGTATTCAACGGGGAGATATTTAATTACCAGGAGCTGCGGAGGGGTTATTTCCCCGCGGATCATCCCTGGCACTCGCAGTCAGATACGGAAGTGCTGCTGGAACTGTTTATACAAAAAGGGAAAGATTGCCTGCCCCTGCTGAGCGGTTTTTTTGCCTTTGCCATATATGATGCGGAGCAAAAGAAATTATTCCTGGCAAGGGACCGGTATGGAAAAAAGCCGTTACTTTTTTACCAAACGGAGGACTACCTGGCTTTCGCTTCTGAAATGAAAGCGCTGCTGGCATACGGCATACCCCGGCAATTAAATCATACAGCCCTCTGGCAATACCTGCAGCTAAACTATATCCCCCCTGGTAATTGCATCCTGGAAGGTGTGAAGAAGCTGCCCGCCGGCCACTATGCCGAAGGACAGGAAGGGCAACTTACCACAGACCGCTATTATGAGCTGGACTACAAAAGCCGACGCAATGCGGATCTGCCCTATAAGGAAGCTTGTGAACAGCTAACAGCACTGATGGCCGGGTCGGTGCGGAAGAGGCTGATATCCGATGTGCCGCTCGGGGCATTCCTGAGCGGTGGCATTGATTCATCAGTGGTGGTGGCGCTGGCCAGCCGGTATAGTTCTCATCTGAATACTTTTTCCATCGGGTATGCGGATAATCCATTTTTTGATGAAACAGCCTATGCAGAGCTGGTGGCGAAAAAATATCATACAACACATACTGTTTTCTCTTTAAAGAATGATGATTTCCTGGCGCATATTGATGATGTGCTGGATTACCTGGATGAACCATTTGCCGACTCATCTGCTATCCCCTTATACATATTAAGTAAGGAAACAAGGAAGCATGCTACCGTGGCTTTGTCGGGCGATGGGGGCGATGAAGTATTTGCGGGGTATAACAAGCACCAGGCAGAATGGCGCATGAGGCAGGGAGGGATGCTGAACGCCCTGGTAAAAGCCGGCGCCCCTGTATGGAAAATGCTGCCCCGGTCAAGAAATAATAAGCTGGCAAATATCTTCCGTCAGTTGGACCGGTTTGCCCAGGGAGCCAGGCTGGATATAAAAAGCAGGTATTGGCGCTGGGCTGGATTTTTAACGGCAGAGGCATCAGCCAGCCTGCTGTCTGATGAGGCGAAAAACAAAATTGATAAACAGGAATACGACAGGCAGAAGCAGGCTATATTACAGGCATTGGAGCCGGGCAAACAGGTAGAAGACTTCCTGGCTACGGATATGCACCTGGTGCTGGGTGGCGATATGCTGGTGAAGGTGGACATGATGAGCATGGCAAACAGCCTGGAAGTAAGGAGCCCGTTCCTGGATCATGAAGTAGTGGATTTTGCATTTTCACTGCCTGCTGCATATAAGGTAAATGGTAAAATGAAGAAAAGGATAGTGCAGGATGCGTTTCGCCCGCTGCTGCCGGAGGAATTGTATAACCGTCCCAAAAAGGGATTTGAAATACCGCTGCTTGACTGGTTTCGTAAAGATCTCCGCCAGCGTATAGAAAAAGAATGGCTGAATGAGGAGTTTATACAAGAACAGGGCTTGTTTAATGTGGCATCGGTACAGCAGTTAAAAGCCCGCCTTTTTTCCGGTAATCCCGGGGACAGCCATGCCACCACCTGGGCGCTGATCGTTTTTCAAAGCTGGTGGAAAAAATATTTCATGGAGAAGCCGTAGTGATGTACGATGTAAGGTGTATGATGTAAGATATACGCCGCTCCGGTTGCAAGTTCACGATATGGGTGCTTTACCACTTACCGGATTTTGTTATGGTGGTAAAGGAGTTCTTAAAACAATTTTATATTACGCCAGGATAAATAACAACTAAGCTATGCCCCGCGTTCTCCGTATTCTTAACCGCCTTGCTGTAGGCGGCCCCCTGCTCAATGCCAGCTACCTGACTAAGTACATGGCCCCCGGGTTTGAAACCCTGCTGGTGGTAGGGGAGCGGGAAGGGCATGAGAAAGATGCCAGCTTTGTCACCGAAGCGCTGGGCATACAGCCGGCCTATATCCCCGAAATGGGCCGCTCCATTGACCCCCGCAAGGATTATATCGCTTACCGCAAAATGAAAAAACTCATTGAAG
>DAOLFO010000142.1:0-7737 GCA_035326305.1 Chitinophagaceae bacterium | reverse complement strand
GGTCAAACCTGCTGAATAAAGATGTGCTGGTAACAGCCGTCACGCTGGCGCTGGTGGCCAGCCTCGAAAGCCTGCTGAGCATAGAAGCGGTGGACGACCTGGATCCTTATCAGCGGGTAACACCTACTAACCGTGAGCTCAAGGCCCAGGGGCTTGGTAATATGGTATCGGGCATGATCGGTGGCCTGCCGGTAACAAGCGTAATTGTACGGTCTTCGGCCAACGTAAACTCAGGCGCCAAAACAAAAATGTCTACCATCTATCATGGTACGCTGCTGCTGCTGTGTGTGGCTTTTATCCCTGCTATTTTAAACCTTATTCCAAAGGCTGCGCTGGCTGCGATCCTTATTTTTACCGGCTACAAGCTGGCCAAGCCGGCGCTTTTTATTGCATTTTATAAAAAAGGATGGGATCAGTTCCTGCCTTTTGTGTTTACCATTGTTGCTATCCTTGCTACCGATCTGCTCAAGGGTGTCATTATCGGTATCGGGGTGGGACTTTTCTTTGCATTCCGCAGTAATTTCAAGGCGGCTGTTTTTGTGGTAAACGATGATAACAAGTATCTTTTCCGCCTGAGAAAAGACGTATCCTTTTTAAATAAAGCGCTCATCAAGCAAAACCTGGAAAAAGTGCCTGACAATTCTTATGTGCTGATAGATACCACAAGGGCCGACTATATAGACAGGGATGTGATTGAAACGATAGAAGATTTTACCATTTCCGCACCGCTTAAAAATATAGAGGTGGAGCTGAAGGTGAGCCGGATGAAAGACCAGGGCTTTAATGAAAAGATAATTTCTGCTATGGAAGAAAAGCAGAAGCTGGTAAGAAAGCATGATAAAAGCCTGCAGACCACACCCGCCTGATTATTTTCGGTGGTTAAAACAAATGGGTTTTGTTATTTTGAACAATAAATAATTTTTTATGGATGCATACAGCAAGCTGCTTTTGAATAATAAATCATGGGCAAAAGAGAAAATATATGAGGACAAGGAGTTTTTTAAAAGACTGGCGGACGTGCAAAACCCGGAATTTTTATGGATAGGCTGCAGCGACAGCCGTGTGCCTGCCAACGAAATAACGGGCACACAGTCAGGAGAAATTTTTGTGCACCGCAATGTAGCCAATCTTGTGGTGAATACAGATGTAAACCTGCTGGCTGTGCTGTCGTATGCTGTTACCCATCTGAAAGTGAAGCATATCATTGTATGCGGGCATTACGGCTGCGGGGGTATAAAGGCAGCGATGACCAAAACAGACTTCCGGCCGGTGCTGAATATGTGGCTGCGCAATATCAAAGATGTGTACCGCCTGCACCGCGATGAGCTGGATGCCATAGCAGATGAAAATAAACGGGCTGACCGGCTCACGGAGCTGAATGTAAAGGAGCAGGTGTTTAACCTGGCAAAAACATCGATAGTGCAGCGGATGTGGGCCACGGAAAACCGGCCCGATATCCATGGCTGGGTGTATGGGCTGAAAGACGGGATAATACACCCGGTATTTGAACTGAAAGCAGGTACGGCTATAGACAGCCTATACCAATACGAGGATTTCTAGTAAAAAATCCCTCCCCGGGATTTGGCCGGCTTCACTACTAAGCCGGCTTTTTTTATTATATATACTGAATGCTGTAGGTTTGCGGCATGTCAATACAAGCAGCGCAGCTCCTGAAAGTATATGGCGGGCAAAAAGCGGTCAACAATATATCTTTTTCGGTACAGCAGGGTGAAATCGTCGGGTTTTTAGGGCCCAATGGCGCCGGCAAATCCACTACCATGAAGATCCTCACGGGTTACCTGCAGCCCACAGCCGGCAGCGCTTCGGTCTGTGGTATTGCTGTGGCGGATAACCCCGTGGCGGTAAAGAAAAAGATTGGCTACCTGCCGGAGCTGAACGCATTGTACTATGATATGTATGTGAAGGAATACCTGTCTTTCATTGCCTCGGTACATGAGGTAAGCGATGCTAAAAAAGCGATTGACCAGGTATTGGACCTGACCGGCCTTACAAAAGAAAGCAAAAAGAAAACCGGCCAGCTTTCCAAAGGATATAAGCAACGGGTGGGCCTGGCAGCCGCACTCATTCATAAACCGGAAGTACTGATACTGGACGAGCCTACTTCCGGCCTTGACCCCAACCAGATAATAGAAATCAGGGAAGTGATCCGCCAGCAGGGGCAAAATAAAACCGTGCTGTTTTCCTCACATATCCTGCAGGAGGTGGAAGCTATCTGCGACCGGGTTATCATTATCAACCAGGGGCGACTGGTGGCGGATGATACGCTTGCTAACCTTCGCCGCGGCAGCGATCAAAGCCATGCGGTGGTAGTAAGGTTTGATAAGGTGGTGGACAAACAGTTGTTTGAACAGGTGACAGCAGCAGAACAGGTATCCGCAGATGCAGCACAGCCGGGAGCGTACAAGCTGCAGACAAAAAACCCGGAACAGGTGCGCAAACAAATTTTAGAGCTGGCTTTGCAGCATAACCTCAACATCGTTTCTTTGCAAAGCGAATCACAAAGCCTGGAAGAAATTTTTCGCAGCCTGACTGCAAAACCGGTATAGCCAACCTGTACAGAACGATTGCCTGCCGAACACATTTTTTATTGTAAAAAAATAAAAAGACCAACAACTGTAAAACTTATAACAACAAAATCATGAGCTACATTTCCGAAATTTTTGCCCGCCAGATATTAGACAGCCGCGGCAACCCTACTGTAGAAGTAGATGTGATAACAGATGAAGGAGCACTGGGCCGTGCCGCTGTGCCAAGCGGTGCCAGCACCGGCATACATGAAGCAGTAGAGCTGCGGGACGGTGATAAAAAGAAATACCTGGGTAAGGGTGTGCTGAAGGCTGTAAAGAATGTAAATACGGCAATAGCCCCGGCGCTGCTGGGCTACGATGTGGCTGACCAGACAGGGATAGACCAATTGATGATAGAGCTGGACGGCATGCCCAATAAAGGAAAACTGGGGGCCAATGCCCTGCTGGCGGTCAGTATGGCGGTAGCAAAAGCGGCTGCTGAAGAAGCTGCCCTGCCCCTGTACCGCTATATCGGTGGTACAAATGCTAAAACGCTGCCTATACCTATGATGAATATCCTGAACGGCGGTGCCCATGCAGACAATAAAATAGATTTCCAGGAATTTATGATCATGCCGGTAGGCGCTCCTTCTTTCAGCGAAGGGCTGCGCTGGGGTGTGGAAATATTTCATGCATTGAAAACAGTGCTGAAGAAAAAAGGCTTCAGCACCAACGTAGGTGATGAAGGAGGTTTTGCCCCCAATATTCAAAGCAATGAAGAAGCCATTGATACCGTGATGGAAGCTATCAGTGCAGCAGGATATAAGCCCGGTTCACAAATCGTCATTGCGATGGATGCGGCCAACAGTGAGTTGTGGGATGGTAAAAAGAAAAAGTATGTATTCCATAAAAGCTCCGGTAAAGAGCTGAGCAGTGATCAACTGGTGAAGTTTTGGGAAAAATGGGTAAAGGAATACCCGATTGTATCCATCGAAGATGGTATGGCAGAAGATGACTGGAGCGGCTGGGCGGCGCTCACAAAAGCCATTGGCAGCAAATGCCAGTTGGTGGGCGATGACCTGTTTGTAACTAATGTGATCCGCCTGCAGCAGGGCATTGACAAATCTATCGCCAATGCATTGCTGGTAAAAGTAAACCAGATCGGCACCATTACCGAAACCATTAACGCGGTGACACTGGCACAGCACAATGGCTACAATACCATCATGAGCCACCGCAGCGGTGAAACGGAAGATACGACCATTGCTGACCTGGCGGTGGCACTCAACTGCGGGCAGATCAAAACCGGCTCTGCCAGCCGTACTGACCGGATAGCCAAGTACAACCAGCTTATCCGTATCGAGGAGCAGTTGGGCAGCAGTGCGGTATATCCGAAAGGAAAGATTAAATTTGGGAAATAATACAGGTAAATGTATTCAGTTCATGACTGCCTTTTACCGAAGGCAGTCATGAACAATTCAGAAATATAGCTGTCATGAAATTGCTCAACGTTATCCCTTCCTGGCTGCGCAACAAGTATGTTATTGCAGTGGTGCTGTTTGCGGCCATCATGCTTTTTTTTGATAAAAACGACCTGTTTACCCAGGCAGAGCGCAATAAGCAATTAAAAGAGCTGAAGGCAAGCAAACAGTATTATTACGACCAGATCGCAACTGAACGTGCAGAATTAGAGCAACTTAAATCCAACCCCGCCACAGTAGAAAAATATGCCAGGGAAAAATACCTGATGAAAAGAGACAACGAAGACCTCTATATCATACCGGAAAACCCCGTAAAAGCCAATTAATTAGCTGAAAAACACAATAAGCAGGTAATATGCCCGTTTATCATACGGACATTTTACTGGACATCTGATTTTTGGACATTAATTAGGTTATCGCATGATTAAAATTACTCCGGAGGAGCTGATTCGTTATTTATACAAAGAAACCTCTGCCGAACAGAATGCAATGATTGAACAGGCTATTGAAAGCGACTGGACGGTAAGAGAAAAGCTGGCGGTTTTAAAAGCTTCCATACAGCGGCTGGATTCAATAACTGAAAAACCCCGCACAGAAGTGGTGCTGAACATTATAAACCATGCCCGCGAAAAAGTAACGGAGCAGGTGCTCTGAAAAAAGAACCAACTGTAGTGGTAAATGATTGAAAGCATCTCCGGCAGAGATGCTTTTTTTATATTGCAGCATGACCCGCAAGCAGCGCTACATTTTTGTAATAGATTATTTTCAGCATCATGCTCCTGATGCAGAGACAGAACTGTTGTACGACAATCCTTACCAGTTGCTTGTGGCAGTGATCCTTTCCGCACAGTGTACAGATAAAAGGGTAAACCTGACCACACCGGCTCTGTTTGACCGGTATCCTGATACAGCAGCATTGAGTAAAGCAGCGTTTGAGGAGTTGTTTCCGCTTATTAAAAGTATATCGTATCCCAATAATAAGACCCGACACCTGATCGGTATGGCGAAAATGATAGAAGACGAGTTTAATGGCGAAATACCCATGACTGTGGAAGAACTGGTAAAGCTGCCCGGTGTGGGCAGAAAAACGGCTAATGTAATCACCTCCGTAATAGATCAGCAGCCAAATATGGCGGTAGACACACATGTTTTCAGGGTCAGCAGGCGCATTGGCCTGGTGCCGGAAAGCGCATCTACCCCCCTGGCTGTAGAAAAAGAGCTGATCCGTAATTTTCCTAAAGAACTTGTGCATAAGGCACATCATTGGCTTATTCTTCATGGTCGGTATATTTGCCTGGCCCGGAAGCCTAAGTGTGAGCAATGCGGATTGCGGCCTGTATGTCTTTTTTACAAAGAAATGATTCGCTGAGTCAGCAGTTTCTGTTATATTTAGTGTTTCTCTGCCTGCGCTGATAAGGCAGTATGTAATCCTTCCCTGAAAACAGATTAATGTACCTGTAAACACCATGCATGAAAGCGAAACGGATTTTCGTTCTGCTAACTACTATTTTTTTCTGCACTTTTTGTTTCAGTCAGTATTATTTTTTGGATAAGAAATATTACTACAATTATTTATCCTGGGAGGCAGGCTTGTCTTCGGGCATGATGAATGCATTTACTGACCTGGGTGGCAAGAAAGGGAATGGTAAAGGCTTTATCAAAGACCTGAACTGGAATATGAGCCGGCCGGCACTGGGCTTTTATTTGATGGCTAATTATAAAGAGGCGGTTGGTATGCGGGCCGAAGCCACCTTTGGCGAAGTGCAGGGATACGACAGCGTATTAAAAAGCAGCGACCCGTCTTTATCAGGCCGCTATGGGCGCAATCTTAGTTTTCGCAGCAAAATAACGGACCTGCAACTTGCCTTTGAGGTACACCCGCTTTTTTTTAAATGGTATGATGAGGATCAGTCTCCTTACTGGTCACCGTACATAGTGGCCGGCATTGGCTTTTTCCGCTTTAACCCGCAGGGAAAACTGGGAGACACCTGGCATGATCTGCAACCGCTCCGCCTCGAAGGGCAGGGCTTTGCGGAGTACCCGGACAGGAAACCATACAAGCTGGGACAATTAAATATACCCATAGGCGCCGGTGTGCGGTATGAAATCAGCTCGTTGCTCCATGCGAGATTAGAAGTGGTACACCGCCTTCTTTTTACCGACTATCTGGATGATGTAAGCACCAGCTATATTGACCCTGCCTATTTTTCTAATTACCTTTTGCCGGGAAAAACGGGCCTTGCCCAATCACTGTACAGCCGTATGGATGAGCTGCAGCCGGGCTATATGCCCCGCGAAGGGCAACAGCGCGGAGATCCAAAAGATAAAGATGCCTTCTTTACCATACAGCTAAAACTAGGGGTGCGCCTGGCTAATGTGCGAAGGAAATAATTCCTTGCTCATGGATGCTTAGGAGTATTAAAAAGTGCTTTCGTTCCTGAACTGCAGTGTGCCATTGCCTTCAATGGTAAGCGCTATAGTTTTTCTTTGCTGCCCTTCCAGTTGCAGGTTGATCTTATTCGTTCCCTTTATGAGTGGTATGCGGGTATAAAAAATGGTATGGGGCAGGCTCTGCCAGTTGCGGGTATCGGCTTTTTCAGAGGCAAAATTGAAAAGTTGCAATCCCAGGGCAATGGCTTCTCGGGTGTTCTCCTGCTTTTTTTCCTTCTTCCGCTCTTCTTCTGTTTTTTTGCTGTCATCTTCTTTCTTGCCGGAAGGCCGCACGGCCGCTTCCGCCAGCTTTTTTACTGCCAGCCTGGTGAGGGTGCCGGATAATTCTTTCAGCATCCTTTCCCGCAGGGTGGAGAAGGCAAGAGTGTTTACATTTTCCGCTGCTTCCAGCCTGAAGGCGGTGCCATTTACCTGTACAGATGCAGTGCTGTATGCAGGCAACTGCTCCTGGTAGCGGGGCAGTGCCACCCGGAAGCTGCGCAGATCCTGCAGGCGGATATTATTGCGGTCATATCCGCTGCTGAAGTCAAAAGGCACATTATACAGGCCCGCTGCATCGGTAAAGAAAAACTGGCCGCCGGCATCTTTAAACAGGGAAAACCACAAATCCTGCTGCTCCTTGACCGGCGCTGCACCATTTTCCCAGAACAGGATCAGTTCCCCGCCTTCCGGCCGGGGAGCAGCGGAGTAGCTCACCTGCAGCAGCTTTTCATAGCGCCGCAGCTCATCTGTAAAACCATTCTGGTAAGCAGAGCGCAGCAGGTCTTTTTTCAACTGCCCGGGCATGGCAGTGCCATAATAGCTGCCTTTGTTGTTCAGGTATACATCCGCAGCATTGCGGTAGGCAATAAACGCATTGTTGATATCATTCGCTTTTTCATAGATAAGCCCCTGCAGCATATAGGAAAAAGCGTCTTCACTGTATTTATTCCTGCTGCCCGTTTTATCTTCCTGTGCATAGGTGCGCAGGCTGATGCGGCGGGCCTCTACCAGTGCTTCATTGGCTTCGCCAAGCTGCAGGTAGTTGAGCGCTTTGTAGTAGTGTACCAGGTATTTTTCAAAATCTTCCGCCTTATAGGTTTGCATCATCGGGTTCAGCAGGTTGCCCAGCGCTATATCTTTTACACTGGTCTTTGCATCTTCCATCAGCAGGTCGGCTTCATTCAGGTAAGTATTGCTGCTGTCCCATAGCCCCTGCAGGTGGAGCACTTTGCCCATCTCCAGGAGATAGAGCAGGCGGTTGCGATCTTTTTTTAGCACCTTGATATGGTCCAGCG
>DAOLFO010000141.1:0-7798 GCA_035326305.1 Chitinophagaceae bacterium | reverse complement strand
ATACCCACTGCTGTACCTGCTTAGCTATCATACGGAAGAATATTTGCAGGGCAAAGTTACCGCTCTAAGTAATTCAAATCTTTACCAAAGGTTTCCTTTATCAGTAAGGCAGATACAATGGCAATCGTCATGATAATAGCCCCCGCAATGATGCCGCCGTTTACATAGCCAACACCTTCGATGCTTCTCAGCCACTGGAACAGGGGAAGTATAAAAACAGCAAGCATGCCCCTTACCATATTAGGAATGGTAGTGGCGGCAGTCGCCCTTATATTGGTGCCAAACTGCTCAGCTCCCATTGTTACAAAAATGGCCCAGAACCCGGTGCCGAATCCAAGACCGGCACATATCCAGTACATTTTAGCCGCAGAGCCATTCCACTGTATAGTAAAGAACAGCAGCATAAACAGCAGAGTAATGCCGTAAAACAGGTAGAGCGCTTTTTTCCGGCTCCTGAGCCACTGGCTTACAAAACCTATCAGTATATCACCTATTGAAATAGCTGCATAGGCAAACATGATTGCCTTGCCGGGATCGATAGGTTCGGTAATGCCAAAATGCTTTCCAAACTCGCTGGAAAAGCTGACAAGCACTCCTATCACAAACCAGGTGGGCAGCCCGATCAGCACTCCCAGCACATAGCGTTTCAACCGGTCTTTGTTAGTAAACAGCATAAAGAAATTGCCCCGCTGCGCATCTGTTTTTTTTGCTGCATGAAACATACCTGACTCAAATACAGAAATACGCAGCAGCAGCAACAGCATACCAAGCCCGCCACCTATAAAGTAACAGGTACGCCAGTCAAATGTTTCTTTCATGATAAAAGCCACTACAGCGCCCGTCAATCCTATGCCTGCCACTAATGAGGTGGCAATACCTCTTTTCTCTTTGGAAGTCAGCTCTGACACCAGCGTGATACCGGCCCCCAGTTCACCCGCAAGGCCAAGCCCTGCTATAAAGCGTATCCATTTATACTGGTCAACTGTTTGTACAAAACCATTGGCAATATTGGCTAAAGAGTATAAAATAATGGAGCCGAAAAGCACACTGAGCCGGCCACGCTTATCCCCCATGACCCCCCAGATGATACCGCCTAACAGCAGGCCCCACATTTGCCATTGTAAGATGGATTCCCCGTCAGTCAGTATCTGCTCCCCGGTAAGCCCCAGCGACTGCAGGCTGGGAATACGGATAATGCCAAAAAGAAGCAGATCATAAATATCCACAAAATAACCCAGCGCAGCTACTATTACCGCTATGCTGAATATAGAATCAGACCGGGCAGGCGACATAATCTTATGGCTTTACAGTGGGTTCGTCCGGTGGTGGCACTACCGGCTTTTTTGCAAAAAATAATTTATACAAAACAGGGAGCGTCGTTACCAGTACAATAATAATGGTAATAGCTTCAATATGATCTTTCAGGCTGAAGCCGAATTTTTTCTCTACCCATGTTTGTAAAAAATATCCGCCCAGCATCATGGAGCAAACCCAGGCCAGGCTGCCCATTATATTATAAAAAATAAATGTAGAGCGGTTCATTTTTACAATGCCTGCCACGATAGGTGCAAATGTGCGTATGATAGGCAAAAACTTAGCGAGGAATATGGTGGCTTTCCCATACTGATCATAAAAATCGCGGGCCCGGATCAGGTGCTTCTTTTTGAATATCCAGGTATCTTTTCTTTCAAATAACAGCGGGCCCGTCTTATAGCCAAACCAGTAACCCACTATATTTCCAATAATGGAAGCAACTATTACCATAATGATGATAAGGATATGATAGAACCCAAACGAAACATCCTCCATAGCTGGTATACCGGCCACCTCCCTCACCAGGCTGTCCATAAATATGCCCGCAGCGAAAAGCAGCGAATCGCCGGGCAAAAAGAATCCCACAAACAATCCTGTCTCTGCAAACACGACAAAAAGCAGGAAGTAAAGCCCGCCGTTTTCTATAATCCAGGTAATGAACCGCTGAATAATACCTCCCTCATTCAACAAATAAATCTGCAGCAAATTTTCCATACATTCCAGTTGTTAATAAAAAATATATCCGTATTGATTTTTTAATTACCCTCAGCTAACGAATCCGCTTCATCGGGATCAAAAGCCAGCGCCTTTGCATCGTCAAACTCTCCCTCCCAGCGTGCCACCACGCAACTGGCCAGCGTATTGCCAATCACGTTGACAGAAGTACGGGCCATATCCATCAGCTCATCTATACCATAGATGGCCATAATAGGCCAGATGGGGAAATTAAATGAATCGGCCGTAGCGATCAGGATGACCAGCGAAGCCCGCGGTACAGCGGCCACCCCTTTACTGGTCAGCATCAGCGAAAGGCCGATGAGCAACTGCTGACCAAAAGAAAGATCAATGCCGGCTGCCTGTGCCACAAAGATAGAAGCCAGTGAAAGATATAAGGTGGTGCCGTCCAGGTTGAAAGTATAGCCTGTTGGGATAACGAAAGAAACGATTTTGCGCGGCACCCCGAATTTCTCCATATTCTCCAGCGCTTTTGGCAGTGCTGAGTCAGAGCTGGTAGTGGCAAACGCAATAGATACCGGCTCCCGTATGGCCTGGATAAATTTGCGCAGCGGGATTTTGGCGACCCACAATGCTACGGGCAGCAAAACAAAAAGAAGGAAAGCAAACAATGCCACATAAAGCGTAAGCAGCAGCAGCGCCAGGTTTTTCAGGATATCAATACCCAGGTGCCCTACTGTAACCGCAATGGCCGCACCCACACCAAAGGGGGCGAAATACATAATGATGTTGGTAAACTTAAACATCGTTTCCGCCAGGCTTTCGGTAAACTCCAGCATGGGCCTTTTCTTTCGCTCGGAAAGCAGCGCCAGCGCTATGCCGAAAATGACACTGAATAATACAATGGGCAGCACATTGCCTTCATAGATAGACTTAACTATATTTTCCGGGAAAATATCAATGATATGATCCTGCCAGCCTTTGCCGGGAGCATCGGGCAGCCGGTCTAACAGGTTTTGCGGCACATCCACGCCGGCGCTGTCCAGGATGGCGATCATTTTCTGCTGCATCTGCTTTTCTGATGACTTAGGCAACTCCAGCTTAGGCGGCACTTCTATCCCTTCGCCGGCTTTTGTAAGGTTAATAAACAGCAAGCCTATCAATAATGCAATGGTGGTCACCACCTCAAAATATACAAGGGATTTCCAGCCGATGCGCCCTACCTGCTTCAGGTTGGAATGGCTGGCAATGCCAACCACCAGCGTGGCAAACAGCAAAGGCGCCACTATCGTCTTTACCAGCCGCAGGAATATTTTACTGAGAAACTGAAGATTTTGTGAGAAAGCAGGGAAATCAAGGCCTATTTCCACACCAATAGCCATGGCCACCAGTATCCAGGTAGTAAGCGACCGCTTATAAAAAGCAAATAACACCAGGCTGGCTACAAATATCCAACGGGAAGCCATCAGTACGGCATCGGGAAAAACCGTCCACTGCCGTAAATGCAGAAAATGAATAATAGCAACAATGGTAAACAGGAAAAAAGACAGCAGCCCGGCTTTTCGTTTATTCATAAACGGCATATTCTGGTAAGGTTTCAAAACTACTGGTTTGCCTTCAAATAATGGCAAAATTCAGAAACTGACTTTCCGAAAAGACCCGTTGATAAATCTTTTTACCTGCTTTTGGCAGAAATCCTTACTTTTCAGGCTGTTTAAAAAAAACTGCATTATAAAAAACAATCACTGACTTATGAGCTTATTTATTAAGAAGCCTGTGAACGTGCTTTTAGCAGAATCCGGAGAAACAGGTGAACATTCTTTAAAACGCACACTGGGAGGCTGGGGACTGGTAGCTTTGGGCATTGGCGCCATCATTGGCGCCGGCTTATTTGTACGCACGGCTGCCGCTGCTGCACAAAATGCAGGCCCTTCTGTAACCATAGGGTTTTTACTTGCTGCCGTAGGCTGTGCGCTGGCCGGCCTTTGCTATGCAGAGCTATCTTCTTCCATTCCTATTTCAGGCAGCGCCTATACTTATACTTATGCCACTATGGGCGAACTGCTGGCCTGGATCATTGGCTGGGACCTGGTGCTGGAATATGCGGTAGGCGCCGCCACCGTAGGCATTGCCTGGAGCGAATACCTGAACAACTTCCTGGTGGAAGTACTCAACACCAACCCCATACCATATGAATGGTGTCATTCTCCCTTTCAGAAATCAGTAGACGGTGTGAATGGCATTATTAACCTGCCGGCGTTAGGCATTGTTACAGCTATCAGCCTGCTGCTGATACGCGGTACCAGGGAGTCAGCATTTGTCAATAACCTGATTGTAATAGTGAAAGTGGCCATCGTAATACTGATCATTGCGCTGGGCTGGGGATTCATTAACCCGGCCAACCATGAGCCTTACATACCTGAAGCCACTAAATATGTGGATCACCAGGGTATCACTTATAATTACGGGGGCCTTATGGGTATCCTGGGGGCTGCCGGTACCGTGTTCTTTGCCTTTATCGGCTTTGATGCAGTGAGCACCGCCGCCCAGGAAACTAAAAACCCGAAAAAAGCAATGCCGTTTGGCATTCTTGGCTCGCTGATTATTTGTACTATCCTGTATATCTTATTCGCACACGTACTGACCGGCCTGGTACCTGTTGAGTTCTTCCGCGACCCGACCAAAGGTGGTGAGGCCTCCGTGGTAGCAGCCATACAGGAAACCATGCCTACCTATGGGTGGCTGAGTAAATCAGTGACAGTCGCCATTCTTGCAGGGTTCTCCTCTGTCATCCTGGTGATGCTGCTGGGCCAGAGCCGTGTATTTTACTCTATGAGTAAAGACGGGCTGCTGCCAAAAGCATTTTCAACTGTTCACCCCAAATACAAAACTCCCTATAAAGGCAACCTTGTGATACTGGTGCTTGTTGCCCTGTTTGCAGCCTTTGTACCGGGTGATGTGGTGGGACATATGACAAGTATCGGAACACTGTTTGCCTTTATGCTGGTATGTGCCGCAGTAATCATACTTCGTAAAAAAGAGCCCAATATGCCACGCCAGTTCAAAGTGCCATTGGTACCTTTTGTACCCATACTGGGTATTCTTGCCTGCGGACTGATGATTTTTGGCCTGGGCTGGGAAAACTGGGCCCGCCTGGCGGTATGGCTGGCAATTGGCTTTGTTATCTATTTTGCCTATGGCAAAAAACATAGTAAGCTGAATAACCCCGGAAAACAATAACAACCATCTGCTTTTCAAAAAAGCCGCCCCCCTTCCGGGAAGCGGCTTTTTTTATTTTATGTCACTAATATGTATTTTGTACACAATAAAAAATAAGATACTTTTACATCATCTCCTATTTTAAAAATGCTTGCGATGAAAAAATTGATTGCGCTCCTGCTTGTCATCTTCCCTGCCCTGCTTGCTATGTCCCAGGCGGGTATCAGCTCACCCGATGGAAAACTCCGCCTGCAGGTGGAAGTGGCAGATAGTGTGCCTTATTACCAGCTCCATTTCAAAGGAAAACAGGTGGTACACAAAAGCAGGTTAGGGCTTCAGCTTGCCCAGGGAACATCTATGACAGATGGGTTTGTACTGGCGCATAATGAAACAACAACCAAAAATGAAACATGGAGCCCGGTGCTGGGAGAAGAGAAAAACATCACCAGCCATTATACAGAGCTGCTCATTACCTTAAATCAGCCAAAGGCAAAAAGGAATATACAGGTACGCTTCCGGCTGTTTAATGACGGACTGGGCTTCCGCTATGAATTTCCGCAGCAAAAAGAGCTGAACTACTTTGTCATCCGGGAAGAAAAAACAGAGATAGCGCTGAAAGAAGATTACCACGCCTGGTGGATACCCGGCGACTATGATACAGAGGAATATAAATACACTACTTCCAGGTTATCGCAGATACCTGCCCTGTTTGACAAATCATATGATGACAATGCTTCGCAAAAAATAGTTCCTTCCTCTGTGCAAACCCCGCTGATGCTGAAATCGGCCGACGGGCAGCTCTACCTCAATATCCATGAGGCAGCGCTGATTGGCTATCCCGGCTATTGCCTGAATTTCGATCCGCAAACCTATACCTTCTCTTCACACCTTACCCCGGATGCACAAGGTAATAAAGGCTATATCCAGACGCCTTTTAATACACCATGGCGCACCATCATGGTTGCAGAAAATGCGCCTGCCATCCTGATGTCACGGCTTATTCTGAACCTGAATGAGCCAACTGCCTATACAAATACAGATTGGATTAAGCCCACCAAATACATCGGTGTGTGGTGGGAAATGATTTTTGGTAAAAAAACATGGAGCTATGCCAATATTGATAATGTGCATCTCGGCAAAACAGATTATACCAACCTTTCACCCAACGGTACGCACGGAGCCAATAATGAGTATGTAAAAAAATATATTGACTTTGCCGCAAAGCACGGCTTTGACGGCGTACTGGTAGAAGGATGGAATGAAGGCTGGGAAGACTGGTTTGGCAAGTCGAAAGAATATGTGTTTGACTTTGTTACCCCCTACCCCGACTTCAGCCTGAAGATGCTCAATGAATATGCACAAAGCAAGGGAGTAAAGCTCATTATGCACCACGAAACATCAGCCGCTGTTACTAACTATGAAAGGCATTTTGATACCGCTTTCCGGCTAATGAACCAATACGGCTATGATGCGGTGAAGACAGGCTATGTAGGCAATATTATTCCGCGGGGCGAACATCACTACAGCCAGTGGATGATTGAGCATTACCAGCGGGTGGTGGATAAAGCTGCTGCTCATAAAGTGATGGTCAACTCTCATGAATCCGTTCACCTTACCGGCCTGCACCGCACTTATCCCAACTGGGTGGCAGCCGAAGCGGCACGCGGCACTGAGTATGAGGCCTTTGGCGGCAATGACCCCGACCATCAGACTATTCTCCCATTTACCCGCTTTATCGGCGGGCCGATGGATTATACGCCGGGTATATTTCAAACAAAGCTGGACTACTATTTTCCCGGTGACAAACGTTTTGTAAAAACGACGCTGGTAAAGCAACTGGCCCTTTACGTTGTCATGTACAGCCCGCTGCAAATGGCCGCTGATGTAATTGACAACTATGAGCGATTCCCGGATGCATTCCAGTTTATCAAAGATGTGGCCGTGGATTGGGATGATACAAAGGTACTGGCAGCAGAGCCCGGTGATTATATCCTTACTGCCCGCAGGGCAAAAGGAAAAGAGGAATGGTTTGTAGGCGGCATCACCGATGAAAATGCACGCAGACTGACAATTGATTTCAGCTTCCTGGAGCCGGGCGCCTCTTATGAAGCTGTTATTTATGAAGATGGAAAAGAGGCACACTACATCACCAACCCGCAGCAATATAAAATCTATAAAAAGAAGATTACCTCAAAAACAAAGCTGCAGCAGCAACTGGCGGCCAGCGGTGGCGTAGCGATACATATCAAAAAGCTGAAGTAAGCAACCTGTTATTAATTTTTAATTGTTAATTATCGCAGTGTGCAATTAATAATTAGGAATTAACAATGAAAAATTAATAATAGGGTTCAGGAATTAAGGAATCGCTTGCTGACGCTCACCGTGCCCTGCTTCCGTATACGCTTTGTCATCATCAGAAAACGGGCAAAGAGGAACAACGCAGCAGCAGATAGTCCCACGATAAAGCCTGTCCATATACCGGCAGCGCCCATACCCGCATAGAAGGCCAGATAATAGCCGGCCGGAATGCCGATGGCCCAATATGCGATAGCTATAAACACGGTTGGCAGCTTTACATCTTTCAGGCCCC